>JAISJS010000095.1 GCA_031261385.1 Treponema sp. | reverse complement strand
GCCTGACGGAGCCGCTGTTCCAGAAGGCTGTACGAAAAGAATTTTTTGCCGATTTCATAGTTCCTCTCCGCCATGAAGACTGCCGCCTCGGGGAATTCAAGGAGTGAGCGGACCGTATCAACCGTATCGGAAGTAACGTAATTTTCCATAATTACTACATCAAAATCCAGCGGCTCTATGTCTTGCTGAAAAATTGAATACCGGTTGACCAGAACCGGTTTTTTAAACCAGATCGCTTCAAGGAATGCATTGCCAAAACCTTCATAACTTGAGGGATAGGTGACAAAATCGGCGTTAAGGTAGCAGTCACTT
This sequence comes from Treponema sp., assembly GCA_031261385.1. Classification (GTDB taxonomy): domain Bacteria; phylum Spirochaetota; class Spirochaetia; order Treponematales; family Breznakiellaceae; genus JAISJS01. The sequence goes on along the minus strand of JAISJS010000095.1, from coordinate 5,591 downwards.
AAGGTGTATTTTCTTTGCCCGGTTTCGGTAAGTCCCCGTTCTGCGCCGATGATGTCGGGCCGTGAAATGACCTCGACACCCAGGAGGGCCGCATAATCCATTGTCCGTGCAAAATAATCGGAACCCTCATCCTGTTCCTGATGACTGATAAGGAGCTTTGCCTTTTTGTCTTTAAGGCGGCTTGCCAATTCTATGGCGTGCTCAATTCCCTTTCGCGCAACAACCCGGGTCGGCTGGAGGAGTAGCGCCTCATCATCCTTTACCCCAAGGTCGGACCTCATGCAGCGCCCATAATCATCAAGGGAGGGAGGGTCGGTTTCATAGTCAAGCACATTGGGAATAATGATAGAAGAAAGGCCGCAGCGATATGAAAGATTTTGCCGTGCATCGGAATTGATGACCACATGGTTTATCGGATGCAGTTTCGGCGGGAATGACATGGAAAGATAATCTTCTACGCAGCTTACCGAAAAGCGCTGACGTTCCCATGCAAAATCATGATGATGGGCGATTACGGGAAGCCCTGTTTCGGCGATGAATTCAGTCAAAGCAAGCCCCAGCGGAATATTCATTGGAATGGTCAGGGCATTTTCGGTAATAAGCAGGTCGATTCTGAAACTTGTTACAAAATCGTAAAGGGCCTGCTTCAGCTTGAAACGCACCGCCTGAATCTCGCCGGTAAGCGATTCGTCACGGACCGTTTTCCCGAAACAGCGGTTTTGAATCGCCACGATGTCGGGGTGGCCGAAAAAGGCCTCATCGACCACCATCGACTTATCGGCATCCCAATCGGAAAGGCCGGAAAAGAAGAAACACTCATAGCCCATCTTTTCCAGCACCTGCCGCCACTTCATGGTTTCCAGGGACACGCCGTCATTCCCCTTAAAACGGGTTGAAACAAAACCGATGCGGTTAATATACATGGAACGCGTTAGGTACATGGGTTTATTATAGCAGGAGTTTGTGAATTATTTCAATCTTTTTTTAAAAATGTTTTCATTTTATCGATCATATCATCCAAAGCAAGCGGCTTGCCGACATGGGCGTCCATGCCTGCTTCCAGACATTTTTCGATATCTTCACGGAATACATTCGCGGTCATTGCAACAATTGGAATCCGCTGCGCAGATTCCAATTGTTGCTTAGGAGTTTGCTGCGCAAACTCCAGGCTTGTTGATCTAAGACTATTTTCAAAAGCACGGATTTGGCGGGTTGCCTCATAGCCGTCCATTTCCGGCATCTGAACATCCATGAAAATGATGTCATACTTGTCTGGCGCGTCTTTAAACAGCTGTAAAGCAATAACCCCATTCTCGGCGCAGTCAATCGCAATATGGGTGTTTTCCAAAAGCGCTATGATAATTTCACGGTTTATATCAATATCTTCGGCAAGCAATAAGCGGAATGCGGAAAAATCTTCAACAGGTGTTTTGCCTAACGGGCTCTCTTCAGATATATTTTCTTTATTGGCGTCATCATTTGAAATTTCTGCCTGTATGGTAAATGCAAAAGTGGAGCCATGTCCCGGCTCTGATTCAATCCATATTTTCCCGCCCATCATTTCAACGATACGTTTGGATATGGCCAGGCCAAGACCGGTGCCGCCAAATTTCCTCGAAGTATTACTCTCCGCCTGCTGGAACGATGAAAAAAGCCGCGTTTGCTGTTCCTTCGAAATACCGATACCTGAATCACTTACTTCAATTTGGATTATGCAGTGTTCATCACCCTCTGTTTTTTCCAGCAGCCGGGAGTTGAGCGTTATCGATCCGTTTTCGGGAGTAAATTTTACCGCATTGCTCAGGAGGTTGGTAATTACCTGAGCCAGTCTTTGATCGTCCCCTGTCAGGAAACGGGGAATATTTGGATCTATAGTTACTTTGAATTGCTGGTGTTTTTCATCAATCTTAAAGGTGATGACATCCGACACCCGTTTGATCATAGCTTCAAAATTGAACACATCCGGAGAAAGCTCAAGTTTGCCTGCTTCAATTTTTGACATATCCAGTATATCGTTGATAACGCCAAGCAGATGGGTCGATGCATCTTCAATTTTCCCAAAACAATAATCTTTACGCGCTATGTCCGCCGCCGACTTCCCGATTGCCGTCATACCGATAACCGCATTGAGGGGGGTGCGTATTTCGTGGCTCATATTGGAAAGAAATTCACTTTTAACACTGCTGGCATTTTCCGCGATGATTTTAAGTTTTTCGAGCTGCTCGTTTTTACGGTTAAGTTCATCATACGGCTTTGCCTGCATGGCTGAAAGAAAAATCGAAGACAGGGCGCCAAAAATGAGAAAAATAATTCCTGCAATAATAAAAATATCCCGCATCGTCTTGATGGGTGTTTCAGAAAGCGGCGCCGATATAAACAGAACCCATTTTTCAGAGTCGTGCAGTATAGGCGTATAAGCGCAAATCATAACACCGGCTTGCTTGTCATGATAACGTGCAACGGCTCCTTCGTCGTCACTTCCTGCAAGAATCTTTGTTACAAGCTGTGACAGGCCGTCTTCGTCATCAACATAACGGGTATTGATTTTGGTTTGATCGGAATCCGCTATGACATAACCGTTTCCATCAACAAGAAATATTTTACCCGCGTTATAGATACCGTAGTTCGATTCTGTTATGAGATGAGAAAAATATGTCCCGCGAAGCGTAAAAATGGTCACCGCGTCATTGTTGATCTTTTGATAACAGCGTATTACATGTTTTCCCGATTCGGTTATGGATGAATTGGCAACCCGTGATCCGGACGGAGGAGCATTATTAAAAAACTCAAGCGCCTGGCTCCGGGGCGGCGCCGCATATTCAAAATTTACCTTTTCACCCGACACGATTCTTCCGTCAGAAAATACCACGGCAAGGGAAATAAAGTTCGGACCCGGTTCCACCTCGTTTTTAATGGTTTCCAAAAGCCGTTCATCCCCGCCTGCCTCATAAGCCCGTTCCAGCATTGAGCTTACATAACCGATATCATCCTTGATTTTTGCAATGGAAGACGCCCCGATATCTGCGGCGATGCGGCCTACAAGGCTCAAATTCTGTGAAACGGTACGGGTTATTTCCCTGTTGCTAAAATACACGCCGATTATGGTGGCAAACAGGGAATTGGCAAGCACTACCGCATTAAGAATGAGCGCCGCACGGAGCCGTATCAGTGATTTTTGGTAGTATCGCCCTTTTTTCATTTGCTCACCGGTTACCCTTATGATATAGTATGCTTAATGTTGCTGCAAGTCCTGAATTGACGATTAGTTCTTTTTATGATAGTATTACCTATAGGGGATTATATTATGGAGCAGACGGGATTAATTCAGGTACGTATTGAGGAACAATTAAAAACAGACGCAGAAAGTCTCTTTACCGATTTGGGGCTTGATACCTCATCGGCTATCCGCTTGTTTTTAAAACAGGCTGTGGCTCAAAATGGAATCCCTTTTGCAATTACCCGTCAATTTTCATCTGCTGATTTGCGCGAAGCAAAAATGATACGGTTGCACGAGGAGCTTTTGGCGGTGGAAGCGGAACGTCACGCCGGTCTGAAGGGCTACACGCCTGATGAGCTGGAAAATTATCTGGATACGGTTATTGATGAGGCAGCGCATGGAGCGGCAGTATAAGGTAATTGTATCGGAATGTGCACGGCAGATGCTCGGTAGACACATTTGTTTCCTGGCACAAATTAATCCACCTGCCGCCCGCCGGGTTAAAGAACGATTGCTTACTGCGATTCGTTCGTTAAAGTCTATGCCGGAACGATTCCCTTTTCTTGATGTTGACCCGGTTCCCAAAGATAAATACCGCAAGTTATTTGTTGAAAATTGGTATCTCATCCTATATCAAATTGAAGAGCAAACTGTTTTTGTAGAGTATATTGTCGATTGCAGGCAGGACTACGTATGGCTGATTCAATAAGCATCCATAATATAGAAGAATATTTACCACAGAGATCGCAGAGGGAAGACGCAGAGATCGCAGAGAAAGAAAAGAATTATTTAAACTATTCTCTGCGTCCTCTGTGATAAACTCCGCGCCCTCTGCGGTTATTTCTTCCCTTTTTTCCTCTCTCCTAGAACGGCCTGTCAGCCAAATACTTGTACTCTTTCCAGACACGTTCGGTTTGAGCTTTGGCCTTGGCGAGGAGTGCGTCGGCGCGGTCGGGGCTGGCGGCCTTTAAGCTCTTAAAGCGGACTTCCTTGTACATGAAGTCTTCGATGCTCGTGGTCGGGTCTTTGGAGTCAAGCTGGAAGGGATTCTTGCCTTCGTTCTTGAGGCGGGGATCGTAGCGATACAGGGGCCAGATGCCCGAGGTGACCACTGCTTTCTGCTGCTCAAGTCCCTTGCTCATGTCTATTCCGTGGTTGATACAATGCGAGTAGGCGATGATGATCGAGGTGCCGTTATACGATTCCGCTTCGCGGAAGGCCTTGATTGTCTGGGCAAGGTTAGCGCCTAACGAAATCTTTGCCACGTACACATAGCCGTAGCTCATTGCCATGGCGCCAAGGTCCTTCTTGGTAATTTCCTTTCCTGCGGCGGCAAACTTTGCGATTGCGCCGACCGGAGTTGCCTTACTCATCTGGCCGCCGGTGTTGGAATACACTTCGGTGTCCATGACGAGGAGGTTGACGTTCCTGCCGGAGGCAAGCACATGATCCAGTCCGCCGTAACCGATGTCGTAGCCCCATCCGTCGCCGCCGAGCACCCACACCGAGCGCTTTACAAAATAGTCGGCAAGCGAGGCGAGCAGTTTCGCCGTGTCGCTGTTGTTGCCCTTGAGGGCGGCTTTAAGTTCATCAACCAGCTTGCGCTGCGCGTCAATGGCGGCGTCATCGGCCTGGTCATTGGAAAGGATCTTGTCGATAAGGCCGGCCTGTATGCCTTCGCCCTTGGCTTTAAGGGCAATTTCTTTTGCGTGTACTTCGAGCTTGTCGCTTGTGAGGCGCATACCCATGCCGAATTCGGCGGCGTCTTCAAAGAGGCTGTTGGACCACACGGGGCCGCGGCCGTCGGCTCTGACGGCATAGGGGGTGGTGGGGAGGTTTCCGCCGTAAATCGAGGAACAGCCGGTTGCGTTTGCGATTACCGCACGATCGCCGTAGAGCTGCGAAAGCAGTTTGACATACGGAGTTTCACCGCAGCCGCCGCACGCGCCCGAGAATTCAAACAGGGGCTGCTTATAGGCAAGACCTTTCTGGGTTCCAAGGTTGAGATCGGCTGCAGGGGTTTCGGGAAGGCTCTGGAAATATTCCCAGGCGGCAACTTCCTGCGCGTGGTATTCGGGATCATCGGCGTAGGATTTCCAACTGAGCGCCTTGGGTTTGGAATCGTCTTTGGACATCGGGCACTGGTTAAGGCAGACGCCGCATTCCATACAATCTTCCGCAGAGATGATAAGGCTCGCTTTCTTGCCCTCAACAGGCTTGGGTTTGATGGCGGCAGTTTTGTAGCCCTTGGGCGCTGCGGCAACTTCCGCATCGGTAAGGTTCTTCATGCGGATACAGGCATGTGAACAGACTGCCGAGCAAAGACCGCACTGGATACAAACTTCGGGGTTCCAGGTGGGCACCCGTTCCGCAA
>JAISJS010000041.1 GCA_031261385.1 Treponema sp. | reverse complement strand
CGATTCGTACCCTTACGGATATTGCCGGAAAAAAAATCCGCGTCCCCAATAATAACAATTTCGTCCGTTCCTTTGAGGCCATCGGCGCCGCGCCTACTCCCATGGCTCTGGCCGAAGTGTTCTCCTCGATTCAGCAGGGTACTATTGACGGCCTTGAAAATCCCTATTCGGACATCTATGCCAACAAATTCCAGGAAGTAGCCAAATTTATCGTGGAAGACGACCATATCAAACAAATATGCCTCGTTGTCACCGGCACCAAATTCTATAACACCCTTTCCGCGGACCAGCAGACCGAACTCGTCAGAATTGCCCAACAGTCCGGCGCCTATCAGCGGGATCTCTTCCTTAAGACCAACGATGAAGTAAAGGCCAAACTCGCCGCTGAAGGCGTCACCTTCACCCGCATTGACCGCCCGGCTTTTATCAAGGCCATTGAGCAGAAATACTATCCCCTGTATACCAAAGACTGGACGCCTGGCCTCCACCAGCGGGCTCTTGACGCCATAAAGTAGACGGGTTGTACCGATCATTTTTACATGGGGAATAAGGCGTGAAAAAAGATTCCGTTATCCGCATAATAAAAAACATTGATCTGTGGATTGCTGGTTCTGCGCTGGTGTTGCTGGTTATCCTTACCTTTGCGGGCGTCGTCATGCGCTATCAGGTGAACAAACCAATTACGTGGCTTGAAGAAGTGCAATTCATCCTGATCGTGTGGGTTACCTTCTTTGGCGCCAGCGTGGGGTTCAGACAGGGTTCCCACATTGCCATTGAGGCGGTGGTTGAACTCTTCCCGCTCAATGTGCAAAAAATCGTGGAAAAAATCGTTGCCGTTCTGGTGTTTGCGGTGATGGGTTTCATCTTCTTTCTGGAATTTCAGCGAGGCATGGACCTGATCCGTACCGGACGCCGTACCAATATCCTCGCCATTCCCCTGTTTATCAACTACTTTGCCGTAGCTTTCGCCTGTCTGCTTATGCTGATTAACCACGCCGGGTATGCGGCGCGTAATCTTTTCAGAACCAAACAGGATGGCGCGTCATGAATCCGATCATCATCGCCGCGACAATTGTTCTCCTGTTCTGCCTTTTTTTGAGAGTACCGGTCTTTGTATCCCTTATTCTTGCTTCCCTGACGTATTTTGTTCTCGACGGTTCCACCTCGATGCAGCTTATCGCCCAGCGTTTTACATCGGGCATTGAGAGCGTGCCGCTGCTGGCGGTGCCTTTTTTTATCTACGCAGGAGTCCTCATGAACTACTGCGGCATCACCGAGAGCGTCATGGACGTTTGCTGCGTCCTTGCCGGGCGGCTTACCGGCGGTCTTGCCCAGGTGAACATCCTTTTGTCGGTTTTGATGGGCGGCCTTTCGGGGTCCAATATCGCCGACGCTGCCATGGAAGCAAAAATGCTCGTACCGGAGATGGAGAAAAAGGGATTCTCCAAACCGTTCTCCACCGTAGTGACTGCCTTTTCGTCGATTATCACGCCCATTATCCCACCGGGGATTCAAATGATCCTGTACGGTACTTTGGCGGGTGTGTCTATCGGCAGGATGTTCATTGCGGGCATTGCCGTAGGGTCGCTCGCCTGCGTTGTGCTCATGATTGGTACGGCAATTATTTCAAAGAAACGGGGTTATAAGCCTCTTTACGATAAAACGCCGCCGATTCGGGAATTCCTGGTGGCATTGAAGCGGGCTTTCCTTCCCCTCTGTCTACCCATCGTCATTATCGGCGGTATCCGCATCGGTATCTTCACCCCTACCGAGGCTGGCGCCGTGGCGGTGATCTATTCGGTATTCCTAGGTATCATCTACCGGAAACTTACTCTGAATAATTCGATCAAAGCGATTGCCGAAACGGTCGTTATCACCGGCTCAATAATGCTTATCGTCGGCGCGGCGTCAATCCTCGCCTGGGTATTCGCCAAGGAACAGGTACCCCAGGCGATTTCGGCCCTGATGATGACAAGCATTCAAAGTAAAGTTCTTTTCCTTATCATTGTGAATATTTTTCTGCTTTTTGTGGGCATGTTTATTGAGGGCACCGCGTTAACGATCATCCTGGCGCCCCTATTGGCCCCGGTGGCGGCGAGCTTCGGCATTGACAGTATTCAGTTTGCCTTTATTTTTATCTTCAATCTGTCCATAGGTTGTCTCACACCACCGTTGGGCACCCTGATGTTCGTTACCTGCGGTATCACCGGCTGCAAGACAAAAGACTTTCTGAAAGAATCAGTACCCTATTTCATCATGCTTGGCGTGGTACTGCTCGTGCTTACCTTCGTGCCCGCAGCCACAACCGCCATTATCAAGCTGTTCTATTAAGGGCCGCCATTAGCCGCTAAAACACAAAGTCCATCTGGGCGTAAGCTACCCGGCCCTTGTGGACCGTGAGTTGGGGTATGAGCAGGAGCTTGCCTTCAAGTTCGTTACCTTCACGGTCTTTAAACAACACGGGCTTGTCCCGCAGGCGGAACACGGCAATATCCGCCTGGGAGCCGGGAGCAAGGGTGCCGATTTTGCCTTCCAGCCCCATAAGCCGCGCCGGCGCTGCGGTGCAGCAACGTAGTGCGTCAATCAGGGCTGTGCCCATGGCGAAATGGCGGGAGAGAACAAAAAGCAGATGAAAGAGCTTGTGATTATAGACGCTGGTGGAGACCGCATCGGTGCTGATAATGTCAGGCAGAAAACCATCCGCAAATGCCGCCTGCATCACTTTGATATTGTAGTTGATCCGGCCCGAGGCAACGTCGAACAATACCCCACGCTTTCGCGCTTCCCGGACGGCGTCAATTACCGAGCCGCTCGTGCCTTTGCCCAAAATGGTATAGTCCCCAATACCCTGGTAACAGTGGCAGAGAATGTCTCCGGGCCGCAGCAGGGAAACAATATCTTCATAAGGGAGTTCGGAATTGGTCAAATGCACACAGAGAGGCTTTTGTATCTGGCCGGAGATTTTAAGGGCCGCTTCAAGGGTTTTGATACCCCATCCGGTGGAAAAGCCCTTGCCCATACGGAGCTTAAGACCCAGAAGGAAGCCGGGGTATTGATCGAAAAGGTACGCTATGCGATCCGTATCCCAAGTGGCAGGATCGGGGTTTTCCGGGTGCCGCTCGGTAGTAACCCCAATGGCTGACACGTTGAGAAATGCCCGTAGGGTCATCTCGCTGGAGGCAACAGTGTGACGGATAAAGCCCTCAATGTTCGCCGTGCCGCAGGAACCCTGATCCACCGCGGCGGTGATGCCGTTGGGCAGTCCCATCACATCGGGAAGAACCCCGGCATCGGTGATGTGCCGCGCCAGATGGATATGAAAATCAATGAGCCCCGGAGTGACAATGCATCCTGTAGCGTCAAAAACCTGTTCCGCGTCCATGGCCGCCGCTTCGGAATATTCCGCAATGCGGCTCCCGTCTGTCAAGACCGAGCCTGTTTGATCGATGCCGCGGGCAGGATCAATGATCCGCCCGTTTTTTATCAGAATTTTTTGTCCCATACCAGCCTCCTGACATTATTGTATACCATACGACTATTCATGGTTTATGGTCACCGAAAATACACCGGTCAATGGCGATCTTCGCCTTGACGTCCTTCATTGGGTTACGCCAGTCCGCGAACACGTCCTGAGCGTCGTCAATGAAGTAATGCTTTTTCGTGAGCATGGCTGTTTTCGCTTGTAAACGAATAACCATCAAGGAGACATTTTTCAAAATAAAACGAAACGGTTTCTTTTTGAAACATAAATGCCGTTTCAGTGATCGCCTCTGTTCCCCTATAAAATAATAAAAACAATGGATTAGAAAAATTTCCGCAATCTGGCCCGGATATTGCATATGTAACTCATATTCCAGCCGCAGTTGGACAAAACTACTAAAGAGGGAAAAATGAGTGCAAATGTGACCATGCCGAAGTTTTCGGCGAATCTTTCAATGATGTTTCAGGAAGTGCCGTTCATCGAACGGTTCAGAGCGGCGGCAAAAGTGGGATTCAAGGCCGTCGAGTTTATGTTTCCCTATGAATACTCTGTCGC
>JAISJS010000332.1 GCA_031261385.1 Treponema sp. | reverse complement strand
GATGGTCCCTTCCCCGCCGTCCTTTAAAACCATTGAAGCCTGGCGGACTATGTCGCCGTTGAGGTTCTGGTGGAGTTCCCGTGCAAGAATGTTCTCAAACGCCTGGCCGGATTTGGCTTCCCAGCCTGTTTCCGCCTGCGCAGGACTTTCACTGCCCTGCCCTGCATTCCGCAGTTCAACAATGATTTCAGTCTCGCCTCTGCCGGCAAGGGGCCGCACTTCTTCAACGCCTGAGTGAACAGGAGACGGGCGTACCCCTTCCCCTGCTCCGGTACGGAGATCATGCACTTCTATCGTTACCTTATCCCTGCGTTTTTCCCGTGACCGGCTTTCGTTTAAGGGATCTTTTCCACTGACACCCCTTCCCGCGCTCTGATCACCGGAGAGGGAGCGATGGAGCCCCAAAAGGGACGATTCATCCCCGGAGCGTTCGCTGCGGGAAAGATCTTCCACAATGCCCCGGAAACCCGCTTTCTTGCCGTTTTTTCCGTTTTGTGGCGCGGAATTTTCACCGGCTTCTGCAGATTCGACAAACTCATCTCCCGCGCCTATCGCTTTGTCCTGAAACATAGTTTCCTGCAATTCGGCGGAATTTTCGGGAAGCTCATCAATAAGGCTCTGGAAATGTGTTTTTTCTGATGTTTCGGCGGCAGCAGCCTGCTTGTCCGGGGGTGTTTTGGCGATAAGGCCTGCAAGCAGTTCCGTACCGGATAAAAGGTCATTTTCACTTTCATCAGGAAGATCTTTGAGCAGTTCGCCCCCTGCATCTCCCGCCGCATTTCTTTTTTCCCGGATGGAGGAGTTTTCGGACGCTGCTTTATCAGCAAAAGCCTTTCCTGCTTTACCGGGTTTTTTCCCGCCCGATTCGGCGGAAAGGTTTTCCGGATTCAGCGCTTCAAGCGCGGCAGAATCAACTTCCGCGCCCCCGGCGCTTTCTTTTGTTTTACGGAGCAATCCCGAAAGGAGCCTGGCAAACACCCCAAGACCGTCCTTTTTTACGCCGGCGGTCTTTTGCGCCGCTGTTTGCGCCGCTTCCGCTTCGGAAATTGCAGAATTTTCTATGTGCGGGGATATTTGAATCAAATCCCGGCCTCCTTTTGTTTTGCACGATTATGATGGTATCGTGACGATTTGGAAGCCGGAAAAAGCGTTTTTACAGACTGGGGGGCCTTCCTGCCATCTTGCGCTGTAATTCCGCCGCCCGTTCCGGGGGCATAAGGGACAGCCAATACGACACAATGGAAGTGGTCCCTTCCGCCTGGGCAATTTCTTCGGTCTTCCGGAGTACATCGATTATGTCCTGATCATCTTCTGCAATAAGGATACCCACCGCTCGCTCCGGGGGCATTCCGGTCAGATACCGGGCATTTTGTTCGATGTTTCTCTCTTTAGTTTCGGCTTCCCGGGTCACGGCATTGAAGGAATTCTCCCGTTCATCAAGCGCTTTTTGCCGTTCTTCGAGTTCCTGGGCCATTTGTTCAATTTGACCGTAGCGGGAGTCCAGCTCCTGCTGCCGGGTATCCATCTCCATATTCCGCAGTTCCAGGGCTTCAAGGCGTATCGAAAGCCGTTCCGCATCAAGGTTGAGGGGTTCTCCGGGAACCGCCGCTTCCTGCGTCCGCCCATCCCTGCCGATAAGATGGTATAAGGGGGCTAAAACTGTTTTGGCGTCAATCACATTGAGATAGTCAAACCAAACTATCCCGCCCCCGGCGAGAACAACAATCAGGAGCAGGAGTACAATCACCCTGCCAAACACTCTTCCACCTCCGTAACCGGCCAAAACATTCTCCTTAAAATATATATTGATCCCTAACTATAACATCGTCAAGTTACCGCTGCCGGGTTAATAGTAAACACTAACCACAAAGAATTAAGAGTACCAACCGCAAAGTCGAATAAGTAAAAGAAGTAAGGAAATTCCTAACACCTCATTCCTGTATCCTCCCTTTTTCGACTTCTTCGACTTGGCGGTTTTATTTTCTTCATCTTCCCAATAGTTCAATCCGCGCCTGAATGTAGTCAAGGCGGTCCTTGTTCAGCACGGCGCGGCGATATTTGGTATTACCGAGCTTTTCTTTGGCATAACTGCCGCGGCTGATAAAGCGTTTCCCTTCGCCGTCAGAAAACCAGTACACCAGGGCAATGTTTTCCCTGTCCAGCTCTATCGCGTTAATTCCCTTTTTGCCGATAGCGGAACCGGAATTGAAAAGACAGGGAACGGGAAGCTCGTCACCGTAGAGGCTCTGCCGCAGCACATCCCGCCGTTCCTTCCGTTTAAGCTTTCCAAGGTCCACCCGCAGGGCAGCCACTTCGCCGGCTATCCGCTCCCGGTCTGTTCCGGAGGATGAAGGATAATCCCTGCAGAGCCGTTCAATTTCAAATTTGATATAATCAAAGCGGCCCAGGGATTCAAAGAGGGGCCGGTGGGTATGACCAATGATCGAAATACAGCCGTTTTCCCGGGAAAATTCATAGGCCTGTTTTTCGACATAAAAGCGGCGGTAGGGACTCCGGGCGGAGGAAATATTTCTGATGCCGAAAGGCTTGAGAAAATACCGTATACTGGCGCCGACGACATTCTTGTACTTTACATACATCTGCGATGACTGGTGCCCGTGGTAGACAAAAATGGGGTTAAAGCCGGTTTCGATGCGGACCGCATTGTACAGGGTATACGGGTAATATTTTCTGAAAAGCAGGACCTCGTCGTGGTTACCGATGATCTTGAAAAGCCTGCAATCCGCGGCAAAAAGATCAAAAACATGGTACATCCGGGGCCAGTTCTCCCGTACCGAATCGAGGGAATAACGCTGAAGTTCCTCTATATCCCCGTTCAGCACGAGAATCCAGCCCTGTTCGTAATAATAATACCGCAAAAGATTGATAAGAAGCTCCCCGTTCTGGGTCAGATCGTCCCTGCGGCCGGCTCCCATGTGAAAATCACTTATTATCAAAACCTTGCGGGCTTTTAAATCACCGCCTGCAAGATCGAGCACCGCATCGGGGTTAAACCGGGGACTGGTCATATCGTTGAAAAAAGCGCTTTCCACTCGATAATTTTAGGCTTTTGAAGCAGTGTTGTCTATGTATTGAAATAATCTGCCATAACTGATACGTTTTCATTTTAACATGCTGCAAAAAAAAGAGGTTACTATGCGTTTAAATAACAGGGAATTGTCAAATAAGGCCCAGTGGGAAAAGGCCGGCGTCGAATTACCCGGTTTTGACCGGGAGGCCATGATCGCCGCTACCAAAGCGACGCCTGAGTGGGTCCATTTTGGGGCAGGGAACATCTTCCGGGTATTTCCCGCGGCCCTGCTGCAAACCCTGCTGGAGCGGGGGATCGAAAAAACCGGCATTATCGTCGCCGAGGGCTATGACGGTGAGATTATCGACCGGGTATTTTTGCCCTACGACAATCTGACCATGGCGGTTACCTTAAAAGCCGACGGTACCATCGAAAAACGGATCATCGGCAGCGTGGCGGAAGCCCTGCGTATAGATAAATATGAAGATTTTGACGCCCTTAAAAAGGTATTCCGGTCAAAAAGCCTTAAAATGGCAAGTTTTACCATCACGGAAAAGGGCTACAGCCTTACCGGGCGGGGGGGTGAACCTTTGGCCGATGTATCAATTGATTTCCGGAACGGACCCGGCGCTCCCGCATCATACATAGGCCGCCTTACCGCGCTGGTTCTTGAGCGCTATAACGAGGGAAAAGACTCAGGCGGTCTCCCGCTAGCATTGGTCAGCATGGATAACTGCTCCCACAACGGCGACAAGCTCTTTGCCGCAGTGGAGACCTTCGCGATCAAATGGACCGAAAAGGGGTATGCCGACAAGGGCTTTCTTGATTATATACGTGACAAGTCCAAAGTTTCCTTCCCGTGGTCGATGATCGACAAAATCACCCCCCGCCCCGACGAGGGAGTTAAAAAGATGCTTGAAAATGCGGGCTTTACTGATACCGAAGGGCAGATTACCGCAAAGAACACCTACATTGCCCCCTTTGTCAACGCCGAGGAAGCCCAATACCTCGTAATCGAAGACAGTTTCCCCGCAGGCAGGCCTGCGCTCGAAAAAGCCGGGGTCCTCTTTGCCGACAGGGAAACCGTGGACAAGGTTGAAAAAATGAAGGTCTGCACCTGCCTGAACCCCCTGCACACGAGCCTCGCCGTTTTTGGCTGCCTTTTGGGCTACACAAAAATCTCCGATGAGATGAAAGATCCCAATCTGGTAAAGCTCATTGAAATCATCGGCTATAAGGAAGGTCTTCCGGTCGTCGTTGATCCGCTTATCCTTTCCCCCAAAAAGTTTATCGACGAAGTGCTGAAAATACGGCTCCCCAACCCCTTTATGCCCGACACCCCCCAGCGCATCGCCACCGACAGTTCCCTTAAAATCCCAATCCGCTTTGGTGAGACGATCAAGGCATATTTGGCAAGCAGCGCCCTTAACGTTGCCGACTTAAAACGTATCCCGCTGGTCCTTGCCGCATGGATACGGTATTTATTGGGCGTTGATGATGCAGGGGCAGACTTCGATGTAAGCCCCGACCCCCACTTTGATGCCCTGTCCCAGGCCCTCTCCCCGATCAAGCTCGGGCAAAAAGGCCCCTTCCACGCGGTGCTGGAACCGATCCTTTCCAACGAACGGATCTTCGCGGTAAACCTCTACGAAGCGGGTCTCGGTAACCAGGTGGAAAAATATTTTGAAGAACTGATCGCCGGTCCCGGCGCCGTAGCGGCCACTTTAAAGAAATATACTTCATAATAAAACCGCAAAGTCGAAGAAGTAGAATAAGGAAAAAAGAATAAAATAATAGATTTCTGCTTCCTTCCTCTACTTCTTTTACTTATTCGACTTTGCGGTTAAATATTCTTCTTCTTTCGCGGTTAAAATTCCTAGTTCTTCAACTCTGAGACCAGCTCCATTAATTCCGCGGATTTGCCGAGCAGTTTTTTAAGTTCCTCGTCAACACGGGTTACCAATTGGTTGTTTTCACCGGCGATGCCGCTGACATCGGTGACCAGAGTGGTAATGGCCTTGCTGGATGCGGATTGCTGCTGCACTGCCTGCGCAACAGACTGGACTTTTATCATCACGTCCTTGACGATGGTCTGCGTCTCGGTAAGGGAATCCGCCGTTTTACCGGAAAGGGAGGTCACCTGACTTATTGAGGTTACCGCCTCATCCATGCCGGAGATATTGATTTTGGTGAGTTTCTGCATTTCGGTAATTGAACTTTCCACCTCGCGGGCGGCGGCCCGTGTTTTTTCCGAAAGTTTACGGACCTCGCCGGCGACGACGGCAAAGCCCCGTCCCGCTTCTCCGGCATGAGCGGCCTCTATGGAGGCGTTCATCGCAAGGAGGTTGATCTGATCGGCTATGTCGGTGATCACATTCATAATGCTGCCTATCGTATTGGACTGTTCCCCAAGGCGGTTGATATTTTCGGTAAGGGTACCGGTAAGGGTATGGAGGTCACGCATGGCCTTGCCTGACTCATTTGCCATGGAAACCCCTTCTTCAACTTTGGCGTTGGAGTCTTCCGACTGCTTTGCAGCCGACTCTGCGCTGCCGGTAATTTGAGTAACCCCCGCGCTGAGCTGCTCCATGGACAGGAGTATTTCGCCAAGCCGCGAGGTTTGGGTATCTCCCCCGGTTTTTACCCCGTCGGCGCTGCGGGAAATGCTGCTGACCGTGTTTTCCACTTCGTGGGCGGCTTTCTCAACCTGTGCGGCAATATTGCGGATTTTATCGGCGGCCTTGCGGGACTCTTCCGCCTTGGAAAGGGCTTCGTTTTCATGAACCTTGAGCGTCTGAAAATTACCCTGCAAATTCTGTGCCATTTTGAGGAATGATTTTTCGAGTACCGAAATTTCATCCTTGCCGGATGCGGAAAGGTTTATTGTAAGATTCCCCGATGCCAGATCCTCAGCGGCTTTTACCGTATTCTTTAAAGGTCCGGTTATTGATTTAAGGGTGAAAATAATCAGCGGACCAATCACTACGATGAGCATGACAAAAAGTATGCCTATGATCAGCACCATGCGGTTTTGCAGGGCCGCAGATTCGCGCTCCCCAATTTCGACCTTGTGTTTTTCAATGTTATCGACATAGATACCCGTTGAAATCCAGATGTCCGTACCGGGAATATATTCCACATAGGCGAGTTTTGGCGCCACCTCCATTGCAGGAGGTTTGGGAAATACAAATGAAACAAACCCGCCGCCCTTTTTTGCGTTTTCATCGAGCAGCCGCACATAATACACGCCGTTTGCGTCTGCGGTATTGGCAAGATCATCCCCTTCCCGCTGCGGCAAAGTCGGATGCATAAAAATAACCGTGTCGATATAGGTATAATAATAACCGGATTGATCGTCCTCGAACCGGTAATCCTGAATGTATGACTTGATGATGTCATGCTGTTCCGTCCGGTCGGTTACCCCCAGAAGCGCCTTTCCCAGGGCAATGGCCATAGTCTGCGTGCCAAGTTTTATTTTCTCTTTTTGCCCTTCAAGCATCACTTCAACGGCATCGTTTATCCCCGACTCCTTTACCTCATTGGCGGTAAAATAAACCGTACCTATCAACGCCAAAATGAATAAAAGCAGTATAATATTTAACCCAAGAATACGGATGCCAATGGAAATATTACGCAACATTTTTAACTCCCCCTTTTTTTTGATATTTTACAAACTACAGCAAAAAAAGTAAATACTTGAGTCAGTCCCGTCAATCAAGTATGCTGTTTTCATGACCCTATGGTTTGCAACGGGAAATGCCCACAAAAAAGCTGAATTGGAAGCGGTACTTCGCCCGATACTCTGCGGACACCGCATTAAAATCCCCGCCGATAGCGGCTTTGTCTTTGACCCGGAAGAAACGGGCGCAACTTTTTGCGAAAATGCCCTGATTAAAGCACGCGCCCTTCATGCCCTGGTAAAAAAACAGGGTTTTTCAGAACCGGTAATCGCCGATGATTCGGGCCTCTGCGTAGACGCCCTCGGCGGCCGGCCGGGGATTTATTCTGCCCGGTATGCGGGGCGCAGTGAGCCAAGAGGCAGCAGTAAAAAACTTGAAGCTCCTGAACGGAATGTCCTGCTGCTTGAGGAGCTGGGGGACAATCCCCTGCGGAGCGCCCGCTTTGTCTGCGCCATGGTACTCATGTTTAATGAAGATCGTTTTTATATCGTACAGGAAACTCTTGAGGGGGAAATTGTCAAAAATCTTGATGAGGCAAAAGGCGCCGGGGGCTTTGGGTATGACCCGATACTCTGGCTGCCAGAAAAAAAATGTACCGTGGCGGAACTTTCGGAAGAGGAAAAGAACCTGATCAGTCACCGGGGCAAGGCAGCAATGCGGATTGGGCAGTTACTGACTTGCCGGTAAATCTTGTCCTTCCGGTCTTTTTTTAGTATGATTAAGTTAGTTAATCGGGGGAGGTTCCGTTTTGTCATCAGTTTTACCGGACGATAACGAGTATTATACCTATGCGGATTTTCTTGAATGGGATGAATCCGTTCGGGCTGAAATTATAGACGGAGAAGTCTATATGATGGCATCTCCAACCAAAGAACATCAGAGAATTTTCAGAAAGATTTTTACCCGATTATCGAACTTTTTGGAGGGCAAGACCTGTGAAGTATTTTCTGCCCCTTTTGATGTCAGGCTGTTCCCCAAATCTGATTTAAGCGATAACACCGTTGTTGAGCCGGATATTTTGGTGGTCTGCGACCCTTCAAAACTTGATGATCGGAGCTGTAACGGCGCGCCGGATCTGGTAATCGAGATTTTATCCCCCTCAAATAAAGCCCATGACAAAAAAGCAAAGTTTCAAAAGTACCGTATGGCCGGTGTTCGGGAATATTGGGTTGTTGACCCGGAAGAAAAATATCTGGAGATTCATATTCTGGACTCAGGAAGATATATCACCACAGTGTACGATGCAGCGGATGACGCTCCGGATACCGTATTACCGGGATGTGTTATCAAACTCGCCGATGTGTTTTCCGCTTGAATATCGCATCAGAACTCAACGGCCCCCAGCTTAAAGCGGTAAAAACCCTTGAGGGGCCGGTCCTCATCATTGCGGGAGCGGGGTCCGGCAAGACGCGGGTAATCACGTACCGTATCGCCCACATGCTGGAAAAAGGAATTCCCCAGTCGGCGATTTTGGCCCTGACCTTTACCAACAAGGCTGCGCGGGAAATGTGGGACCGGGTACGGGAACTTACCGGAAAAAAACTGCAAAGTCTTACCGTCAGCACCTTTCATGCATTCGGGCTAAAAGTTTTGCGGGACGAGGCTGAGCTTGCCGGCCTGCGTAAAAATTTTTCGGTGTATGATGAAAGCGACCGGCTTGCCCTGATTAAAGAAAGCCTCCGGGACTGCCACATGGCTTCGGAGGGTGCAGACCCGTATGTGCTGGGGCAGCTTTTTTCCAATATCAAAATTGGGCGCTATCAGTGGGGCAATGTCAATGATTCTGCAAGGGCCATTGTCGACAGTCACTGGGAGCCGGTGTACCGGGAATATCAGCAGGGCTTACGGATCTTTAACGCGGTAGATTTTGATGACCTCCTCGTTCTGCCCATCGAACTTTTTGAGAAGCACACTGATGTCCTCGAAAAATACCGCCATCGTTACCGGTATATCATGGTTGATGAATTTCAGGACACTAGTCTTATCCAGTATAATTTGATGAAATTATTAGCAGATAAAAGTATATGCAGAAATGACGAAGACATTTCTGCCAAGGCTTCCCCGCAGGGGAAGCCAAATATTTGCGTCGTAGGCGATGACGATCAATCAATCTATTCCTGGCGCGGGGCCAATTACGAAAACCTCATGCGCTTTGAAAAAGATTTTCCCGGCACCGAAGAAATCAAACTCGAACAAAATTACCGTTCAACCACAACGATACTGGAAGCGGCAAACGGGGTTATCTCCAACAATACCAACCGCAAGGAAAAAACCCTCTGGTCCGGCAACGGCGGCGGGAAACCCATCGAATTTTTTCAGCCGGAAAACGAAAGTGACGAGGCGGATTTTATTACCGGCAGGATACGGGCTTTGAAAATTCAGGAGGGCCTTAAGTACCACGACTTCGGCGTTCTTCTGCGGACCAATTCCCTTACCCGGAACATTGAGGAAGCTTTCCTGGCCGCAGATATCCCCTACCGGGTTTCCGGCGGCACCAGTTTTTTTGGGCGTATGGAAATAAAGGACATCCTCTCCTACCTGCGCCTTATTGCAAATCATGATGACGATGTAAACCTGTTACGGATCATCAATACCCCCCGGCGCGGCATTGGGAAAAATACCATAGTGCATCTGTCGGAGCTTGCCAAAAAAAACCATTCAAGCCTGTGGGATGCGATGAGCCGCATCCGCTATGCCGGCCTTGCGGGAGAGGGGCAGACCGCCCTCTTTCAGGACAAAGGGCAGTCCAAAGATCGCATAGGTGTTACCGATATCGATGATTTTATGAATCAGATTGAATTTTTTCGGGAAGAAATTCTTGGAAGAAAAAGTACAAACGGTGTCCGCTGGTCCCTCTCCGAAAAAGTCCGCTCCCTTGTTGACAGCATCGACTACTGGAGTTATCTGGTTGCGGAAAACAGCAAAAACGAAAAACTTGCCCGCTGGAAATTCGGCAACATCGATTACCTTATCAAAATGCTAGAACACTGGGAGCGCGATCCCGACAACCTTGATAACGGTCTTTTTGCCTACCTGAACCGGGTAAGCCTTATCACCCGCGACGACGGGGAGGATGACAACAACGGCAAGGTAAACCTGATGACGATTCACGCCTCCAAAGGACTTGAGTTTCCCATAGTCTTTATTGCCGGCGCCGAGGAAGGGCTGCTTCCCCATGCCCGCAGTCTCGAAGAAGATGATGAATCAGGCGGAAATATCGAAGAGGAACGAAGGCTTTTTTATGTGGCCATCACCCGCGCCCGTGACAAACTCTATATCACCAGCTGCCTGAAGCGGCGCAAACTGCAAAACACCGTCGACTGCGCCCCTTCACCCTTCCTCACCGAGATTCCACCCCATCTTATTCAGCAGTATGAGGAAGAAGAAGAAAATGAAACCGATGCTGCCGAAGACTTTTTCGCTAAAATGCGGGAAAAATTCAGATAAAAAATCAAGAAAAATTCTAACCGCAAAAGAAAGGCAGCCGCTAGTGTAGTGTAATAAACAGAAGACAGAACCGCAGAGAACGCAGAGGGGTGCACGCGAAAGCGTGCAAACGCGGAGAACGCGGAGTAGAGAAGACAAGAGACTTTGAAGTTTATTTGGCATTCTCCGCGTCCTCTGCGCCTACTCCGTGTTCTCTGCGGTTTCTCTTCATTTTTCTTATTATGTCATTTGACTATCACAGACCCTTCTAGATTTCCTTATTACCGTATCAACAACCCGCAAAGCAGAAAACCGGCAAATGCGCAGATTGCTATGGTTACTACATAGGGCAGCTTGGTGCTGTAATACGCGGACGGTTTGATGCCGAGGCAGGAGGCAAAAAAGAACATATCACCGTTGTACATGGAAAGTCCGTCCCCGGAAAGACCGGCGGCGCAGATGGCGGCAATAAAAAGACCGGCATTGCCCCCTGAGGATTCGGCCAGCTTGAGGGCCAGCGGAATGCCGATGGGGAACATCGCCCAGGACGATCCAAAAAGCATACCGATTATCGTAAACAGCACAAAAATAATGGCAGGCAGGAGCCATGCCTGTCCGCCCAAAGCACTCTGAACGGTTACGTTGAGCCATCCGGAAAAACCGATTACCTCAAGGCTGCTTGAAAAACAGTTTACGACGATAAGCATTACAATAGGGGCAAGCATACTTTCTATACCGAATACAATGTGATCGATAAATTGTTCCGGCGTCATGTACCGCTCAAAGCAGTACAGCACAAAAGTGAACAAAAAAGTAACCAGTATGCCGTACAGTACATTCACGGAAAACGTAAAGGCCCCTGCTTTTATGGAATCGACAAGAGTGCCGGAGATAATAGACGCTGCGATAAGAACGGCGATGGGCAGTATCAGGTTTATAATTTTGCCGCGGTTGGTGTTATCGGCTTTTGCCCCGTCATCGCTGCCCGGAGGGGCAAGCGGGCCGCCGTCTGCAACCCGTTCCACTCCTTTTTTTGCCAATCCCACAAGCGGCGCCTTCCCCAGGGCAAGCAGAAAAACAAACAGAATCACTAAAATTGCCGAAAAATTAAAGGGCAGCGCAGCGATAAAAACGCCCGGTTTTCCGCCGCTCATAACGATAAGGCCGGTAAGGTAGATGCCCCAGAGTGAAATCGGATTCAGGAGGCAGATGGCGGTCGGCCCCATGCCCATCACCATTGCCGATTTTTCGCGGGGAATCCGTTTTTGATCGGCAAGCGGCATGAAACACGAACTTCCGATAAGCACCCCAAGGTAATCATCAATCGAAACGATAAACATGCAAAAGAACGAAGTGAGCAGCGTCGCCTTCCCCGACTTGAGTTTGGTTTCCGCCACACTGCGCAGGGCATTGATACTGCCCGATGCGGTAAACAGCCGGATCAGGGATCCCATAAATGCAATAAGGAGCAGAATCTCCAGTGTTGAAACATCGCTTATGGTCCCGACTATCTGTTCAATAAATGCCCCGACAAAATTCATCCTGGCAGTCATAACCATCGTGAACATGGCGGCAAGGATCAGGGCCTCCAGGGTGCGCCGGGTGATAATAATGTACGCAACTAGGAATACAATCGGCGCACAGAGCCACAGGGGAGTAAGTTTATCAAGGGGCGGCACAAAAACTGCCGCTGCGATAAAGATCAAAAGCACAATGCCGTAATTTAATATCAGCGCAGGCAGTTTTGCTTTTTTTGTCCTTCCCGGATTGTTGACGCCGCGCCGTGAATCAAGGGCAAAACGAAGCTGCTTGTACCGTTCGGTTGCCTGACCGTAAACATTCTTTAAAAACAGGCTGTAGATTTTCGGGTTATTTCTTGTAAGATCCAGCAGCGTTTCTTTATCAAGGCGGTATACGGAAACAGAGCCCTTGGCCTGAATGTCCGCCATGCGTTTTTCTCCGACCAGGGCGGCATATTCGCCAAAGTACGTGCCGGACTTCAGTTCGTTGATGACATCCTTTTCGCTGTCAAGCACATTACAGGCCCCCGCCTCAAGAAAATACATGGCGTCCGCTTCTTCCCCTGCCCTGCAGATAATCGCATTGTTGGGAAATTCCTTAAGCGAGAGGGATTGCATGATAGTGTCCAGAATCGCCTGATCCTCTCTGGAATCATCAAACTGGAAAAATCCTTTGATGTAATCCCGCGTTATAACCTTTGCTTCTGTCGTTTCCATGGTTTATTATTTTACCCCATTATTGAATTTTTGTCAGCAAAGATGTATATTTATTTTATGACGCAGTCGCTGGAAGACTATCTGGAAATGGTGAGTTTTCTCTCCGATGACGGAGAGGTACGGGTAACGGATATAGCATCCCGGCTTGCGGTCAGCAAGCCATCGGTCCTCACCGCCCTCAAAACCCTTGAGGAGCAGGGACTTCTGGAGCATGAGCGCTACCGTACCGTCAGCCTTACCGCAAAAGGCAAGATCCAGGCATCGGAAATTCGGGATCGTCACAGTTTTCTCACCACTTTTCTGAAAAATGTTGTGGGGGTAAGCCCCGAAACTGCCGAAAAAGACGCCTGCAAAATGGAGCACCTTCTCTCCGGTGAAACCCTTAAAAAAATGAAAGCTCTGGCCAAAAAAAAGTAATTTGAAAACCGCCTTACCGAAAGAACCTGTTCAAAATCCCGAATTTGAAGCCTATTATCGGGGACTCTGGGGAGACCGGTGGGCAGGACTGCGCGCCGCAATGCTTGCGGATACCGAAAAAACGCCGTTTTCCGGGGGGCTTGCCATTCCCTATATGATGGATTATGCCTCTGTTTTAGCGGCTAAAAGCCTTCGTATCCCATCATTCCGCGATGAAAAATACAATTCAGAAAAAGTCATTCTTGACGCCTGCGCCGCGCCCGGCGGGAAAAGTCTTGTTATTGCAGGCCGCATGGAACCGGGAATAACCCTCCTTTCAAACGAACTTTCCGCCGAAAGGCGGCGCAGGCTTTCCACTGTTCTCGATAAACACCTTGACGGCGATAAACGGCGGCAGGTAACCGTTTCCGGTTTTGACGCCGCAGCTCAGGGAAGCCGCCTGAGTGAACACGGCCGCTTTTGTGCAATCCTCCTTGATGCGCCCTGTTCCAGTGAAGCCCATGTCCTCAAGGACGACAGGGCGCTTTCCGAATGGCGGCCTGCCCGCCCCCGCTTCCTTGCCCGCCGCCAGTGGGCCCTTCTTTCATCGGCATTTTTATTGCTTGCATCGGGCGGCTCCCTGGTGTATTCAACCTGTGCAATTTCTGATATCGAAAACGACGGAGTGGTTAAACGGCTCTTTGAAAAATACGGCGATAACGTTATTTTGGATGAACCTGATTTTACCGATGGCGAAAAAACCGAATTCGGCAGGATTATTCTACCGGATATCTGCGGCATGGGGCCAATGTACGTGGCACGGGTGAGAAAAGAAGGAAGAATATTGAACCGTGAATAAGACGCAATTCTTAATTTGATATTTTCTCTATTCCCTATAGTAATCGATCTTCCACAAAAAAAGGCCTTTGGGCGGCAGGGTCGGACCTGCAAGGCTCCGGTCGCCTGACGCGATGAGCGCTTTAAATTCGGCAGTGGTCATTCCTTTTTCTTCATACTGTAAAAGAGTGCCCGCAATGGAGCGGACCATTTTCCAGAGGAAGGCGTTAGCTTTAATTTCAAAAATCAGCATATCACCCTGAATAAAAAAATGGGCCTGGGAAATGTAGCGGCTTCGTGATTTGCTTGTATCATGCGGGCTTGCAAAGACGGAACAATCAAGCTCCCCCAAAAGTTCGCGGCAGTAATCGTTAAGCGCCATGATATTGGGATGCCGCCAAAGCTGCAGGCAATAGCGGCTCTCCTGGGGAAGGGAGGGCCGCCCGCAGATGAATTGATAACGGTAGGTCCGCATCCTGGCGTCAAAACGTGCATGAAAATCCGGCCTGGCAACGGCGGCGGCAAGGATTCGGACATCCTGCGGCAGGAGGCTGTTGAGCGCAGGGACAAAACGTTCTGCCGCCATGCTTTTTATCCCGGTATAAAAGTTTGCCACCTGCCCTGCCGCATGGACGCCCGCATCGGTACGGCCCGACCCGGTAAGGTGCACTGTTTCCCCGTGGATCTTTTCCAGCGCATCTTCTATAGCGCCCTGCACCGTGCGGATTTTTTTGCCGTTCTGCTTTTGGATCTGCCATCCGGAGAAATCAGTCCCGTCGTAGCTAATCAACAAACGGATATTGCGGGTACTGCACATACGCCAATCCGTACCTTACTCGTCGCTCTCATTCAGTTCTTTATTGATGGCGTCGTAAATTTCCCGGGCGTGTTCAAGCAGGGGGCCCGGTTTGTCTTTGGAAGATTTTCCCATACCGAAGATCTTTGCGATAGTCCGCCGGGCGTCTTCAAGAGATTCTTTGCGCTGGGAAGGATCCCCTGCGGGGCCGAATTTATAACGGAGGTAGGCGCAAAGGTAAAGGACGCCTTCGTAGGAATAGTTTTTATCGGTATCGGGGCCGAATGTCTTCATCCCCGAAAGGGTTTCCCGGCCGTTCTGCTCCCGTGCAATGGCCTCATTGTAAAGAAACTGGGCCTTTCTCCGGAAAAGAACCGCAAGCCAGTCATAATGCTGACCGGGAGTTTTCTTGTCCATTTCATCCAGCAGCCAGGCGGCGCGCAGGGCGGCAAGCCCCTGTTTAATGGTGGGTGAAGTTTCTTTGGTGAAAAAATCATAACAGCGCAATGCCAGATACTGGGAAGCGGCGCCTTCAATAAGGTTCCTGGGTTCATGAAAATCAATACCGGGAAAAATCAGTTCGGTATCGGCAATACGGCTTTCCCGGTCCCGCAAAGCCTGCTCCCTGTTTTTCCCGGGTAATGCAGAAAAATCACCCTCCATCGAGGCAAACCAGCATTCCGGGCATACCACCGCCTGATATGCCAGCGGAAATACTTCGCCGTATTTTGCCGAAGGCTCATAGAGCCTGTGGAGCTCATCGGTAAGGGCGCCGGCGATGAGCCTGCCCCCTCCGGACAGCAGTTCTTCCCGGTGAAATGATGTTTCACAAACCGGACAGACATATTCTTTTTTTGAGAGGAAGGATACTTTTAACTCCCGATCATCTCTGGCCTTTACCTTCCCTCCTCCAGTGCTTCCAATACAACCATAGCGATGGCGCTGTCCTTTTCATGACTCAGGGAAATATGTACCCGGTTTGCCCCGCTCTTTTCCAACGCCGACTGAGCAGTTCCGGAGAGCTCCAGATCCGGCTTTCCG
>JAISJS010000261.1 GCA_031261385.1 Treponema sp. | reverse complement strand
TGGCCTCCGTAAGCTCAAATTTACCGATTAGCCCCGTTTATTTGGGATACATTTTCTAAATGAGGCAAACCTTTATTTGGGATACATTTTCAATGAGGCACTGCGGCCTATTGACAATTATACAAGTTTATTGTATTATCTTACGATAAAATTGTATTTGAGGAGGCATCATGTCAGACAGGGAAAAGGAACTGCTCAACTGTTTCCGGCAATTGCCATCGGAAGATCAAGCCGAGGTATTATCCCATGTCCGCGCCGCCCAAATAACGGAAAATTCCGTAAAAAAAACGCTTGCTATGACATCGCCAGCGGACGGCGGCTCCGGGAAGGGGCAGAGGCGGGGAAAGGCGCGTAAATGACAAAAATTGCCCTTGTTTTTTCGATTTTAGAAACTGTCTGTTAGACAAAAAAATATAAAAGCCATGCGGGCTTTAAACGCAAAAGGAAATGGTATGTCTTATCAATGTCGGTGGTGTGGAAAGAAGCTAGGTTATCCTGATGGAGCCACGCCGTACTTAAGAGATTCAAATTATTGTTCGAAAAAATGTTATGTGGAAGCCCACCAAACTCAAACTGGTTTTAACTGTTTCATCACATCTGCCGTCTGCAAAACCTTGGATAAACCCGATGACTGCGCCGAGCTGACAACCCTGCGGAATTTCCGGGACACCTTTATGATGGAAACCCCCGATATGCATGACGAGGTACATGAGTACTACCACATTGCCCCGCAAATCTGCGCGGAAATAGAAAAGACGGAAGATTCCGGCACCAAGGTATATTCGGAAATCTGGAAGAAGTATCTGGAGCCCGCCGTTGAAGCGGTCAATGCAGGGAAGCAGCAGGAGGCCCATGATATTTATAAGGAGATGGTGCTGGATTTGAAGGCGCAGTATCTGGGTTAAAGGCAGTCTTTGAAAAGGATTTTTAACCGGCGTTGCCGATTAAAAAACTGCCCGTTGGGCAGGAATATACAAAGGCCGCGTGGGCTTTAAGCACAAAAGGAAAGAGATGAAGTATTCAAAACCGGTGATCGTGGCGCAGAACAGCGCACAGGGTATGTATGCGGCAGGGTGTCCTGCATCAATTACAGGTGGCCCCGCTTGCAAAAAGTGTGATCGCGCCGCATAACACCTGAAATGTTTAGTCACCTTGAAAATCAACACGTTTTTTAAGGTGACTCACGGTTGAATGGTTTCTGGAGGGTTTTCAAAATGTTTTGGGAGTCCTCTGTTTCAAAATTTTTAGTGGAACAAGCACAGAAGGAGAAGTATATGCCATTGGAAGATAGGCTTGCCCTGTTTGATGAGGGAAATGTAGTAACATTAAAAACAGAGAATGCAGATTCTGCTGTGAGATACATTGTTACTGGTAAAAGTGCTACCTGTATCGTCATATCCTATGAGGAAACAAAAGAAGTTTCACCGTTTGAACTACGAACGCCGGAAGAAACGCAACAAGAACTAGATGAATTGGCAAATGCTTATCAAAAAAATTACTAGTACTTATAACAAGTAGTAAATGCTTTTGCCTCGAAGGAGAGACCTCATGCTCTATCGCCAAAAATTCGACACCTTTATCCGCATATACGATGATGTGGGTTATATCACCAACAAGAGCGATTTTGGCGACCGCGTAACCGATGCATCGGGCGCGGTGTTCCTCAAAGCCCTCTCCCGCAAGCCTAAAACCTTGCCGGAGATGAGCGCCGAGATAGCGCAGGCTTTCATCGGCGCCGATCCGGCGGAACTGGAACAGGACATCGTTGATTTTTATGCCGTTCTTGAACAGGACGGCTTTATTGTAAGCGGGGAAACGGAGGCGGAGCTTGACCAGAAGGACACCCGTTTTTCCTACGCCGCGCTGGAACCAAAAACCATCAAAAAGGATTTTACCCCGGTCATACGCCGTGCGGAAAAGAGCACCCAGGAATATCTTGATGAGCACTTCAAGGGCAAGCCGCATCTAACATCCTTGCAGATAGAGCTTACCAGCCGCTGTAACGAGCGCTGCGTTCACTGCTATATCCCCCACGAGAACAAGATAAGCGATATTGACCCCGCGCTGTTCTACGATGTCCTTGACCAGTGCCGCGATATGGGCGTGTTGGGCTTAACCCTCTCAGGCGGCGAACCCATGCTGCATAAAAACTTCTGCGATTTTCTGCGTAAGGCAAAGGGCTATGATTTTTCCCTGAACATATTGAGCAACCTCACCTTGTTGAATGACGAGATTATCGCCGAGATGAAGGCGAACCGGCTTTCCAGCGTGCAGGTATCCCTGTATAGCATGAACCCCGCGATCCATGACTCCATAACCGCCGTGCCCGGTTCCTTCGTAAAAACCCGGGACGCGATTCTCAAACTCATAGAGAACGACATACCCCTTCAAATAAGCTGCCCCACCGTGAAGCAAAACAAAGACAGCTATGTTGAGGTGCTGAATTGGGCGCACGAGCATAAAGTCCGGGCGGAAACCGATTACATTATGATGGCCCGCTACGACCATACCACCGGCAACCTTGATAACCGGCTCTCCCTTGATGAAGTGGGAAAAGTCATCAGCGACATCATCACTAATGACCCCGACTATCAGCGGGAAGTAAGCGGCGCGGATTTCGAGGAACGGGATCAGCGCGACCGAAGCAACGATATTGTCTGCGGGGTCTGTGTTTCATCAATCTGCATGGTAGCCAACGGTAATGTCTATCCCTGCGCCGGTTGGCAGGATTACGTTGTAGGCAATGTGAAGGAAACGCCGCTCAAAGAAATATGGGAAAGCTCGCCCAGGGTGCAGTACCTCCGCGCCTTACGCAAAAAGGATTTCCCCAAGTGCACGGACTGCGCCGACAAAGGCTTCTGCGCCATGTGCATGGTCCGCAACGCCAACGAAAACCGGGAACTGTCCCGCGTCGGGACAGTCGGAGACCCCCTCAAGATAAACGAGCATTTCTGCAAAGTTGCCGCCCTCAACCGCAAGATCGTGCTGGACTGGAAACAGAAACTGCAGGATCGGGTGGGCTGATAATGACAGATAGCCACATCCATATCGGACAATTCTACGATACCTACTATGACCCGGCTGAGATCATTCGGATCGTCATGGAGTCCGGCGCGGAGGGCCTTGTTTTTTCCTCAACCACAAGCTGCAAAGATGACGTTACTTATACGGAAGTTGAAAAAGAGATTGCCGGATTATTTTCCCGCATCCCCTGGTCGGCGGAAATGGTGAAGCCCTATCTTTGGTATATTCCCTCATATTCGGCGCAGGGCGTAACCCCTGAGACCGCAATAGCAAACCTGCCGTATAAGGGCATAAAATTACACCCCCTTGCCAATCATTGGGATTTGGAAGATACGGAAACAGTGTCGATTTTGCATGGTTTATTTGATTATGCCCGGCGGCATACCCTGCCGGTTTTAATGCATACCGGACACAGCGGCGTTGACGCGGCGGACACCTTTTCCGCCTTTTTCTCCGAATACCCGGAGGTGCATATCACCCTGGCCCATTGCCGCCCCCTGGATCAGACCATTGACATGATGCAAAAGCATAAAAATATATACTGCGATACCGCCTTTGTGGAAGAAGAAGCGATACGGCGGATCATCGGGGCGGGCTTTGCCCCGCGAATTGTATTAGGCTCTGATTTTCCCATCACCCATTATTTCAGGACAAAATATCCACCGGAAGGAGAAAATCCCGCCATGTCCTTGGAAGAAAAGTATAGGGAAGATATAAACAAAA
>JAISJS010000325.1 GCA_031261385.1 Treponema sp. | reverse complement strand
AATTACTGCATCACGAGTTTTACTCGGTAAATTTTGACAACGAATACCATACAATCAGTTTTTATGGTACTAACATAAGTTTTCGCTCGAAAGGAGCGTGGATACTTGATGGGGATTCTGACTGGGGTTCTCTTCAAAGTTTTTTATATGGAGAAAATAACTGGGAAGTTGTAGAAATAAAAACTGAAAATGGTATTAATGTTGAGAAAACAATATTAAATATAATAAAAAAAATTGATAGTGATGTAACATATTACTACAGGGATCATATAAAAAATAAACCCAATGCAGATAATTGTATAACGGCAATACGGGAGACTTGTGTGGAAAAATGAGGCGGGACGTATGGTCCATACGACGTCCCTATTTTCTTGTCTTTTTACACGTTTAAACATGCCAGCGGCACCACATTAATGCCGTCTTTCCTGCGGCAGGCAAATCCGTTGGCTGTGATCACGGTAAGCGCTGCGGGGGCGCCGGTTTTTGTTTGATCGACTTTATCTGCAAAGGTCAGTAAATTTGCCGCCGCTTCGTCCTGCGCTCCCTTGCCGCATAGTTAAAAAATCAATTATACTTAAACCAAGGAGAAGTCCATGCCTCAAGCGCAAACCATGACCCTTGATGAGAAGCTGGCCGTATTAAACAAGTCGGTAGCTCTTAAAAAATCCGGTGATCTTGAAGGGGCTGACCGCCTTGTAAAATCAGTCCCTCTACCCCCTTTTCTGGCAAAAATAATGAAAGAAAAAGTCGGTATGGAATTCTTTACAAGATATAACTGGAATTTATCTGAAGTAGAGGCTGAATTTGGACCTGGTTTTATTAGCAAATAATATTGCAAACGCTCTGCTCAAACAACGTTTTATCAATCTGTCTACCGCACAAAGCGGGTATGTGGAGAAGCAGAAGAAAGCTCTGTCAAAAAGAGAAAAATATAGTATTACCAAGAGAATTTAAAGAAATACTCTGAAAAAAGCGGCTCGCATTTTTGCCGCCGCCACCGTTGTTACAGGCTGTCAGCTTAGTATGACGCCGCACCGCCGGATGGCGGTGCAAGCGGTCCTTTTTACGGTTAATTACTTACACAACCCCCTGCGCGATCATCGCCTCGGCAACGCGGAGGAAACCGGCAATGTTGGCGCCTGCAACCAGGTTGCCGGAAAGGCCGTAGGCTTCGGAAGCGTTTTTGGCCTGGGTATAGATGTTGTCCATGATCCCGTGGAGTTTGGAATCAACCTCGTCAAAGGACCAGGAAAGGCGCATCGAGTTCTGGCTCATTTCAAGGGCGCTCGTGGCGACGCCGCCGGCGTTGGCGGCCTTGGCGGGGCCAAAGGACACTTTCGCGGCGAGGAACTGGCTGACTGCTTCGGGGGTGCTGGGCATGTTGGCCCCTTCTGCTACGGCGATGACGCCGTTTTTAATCAGAATGGCGGCGGCTTTGCCGTCGAGTTCGTTCTGGGTGGCGCACGGAAGGGCCACATCGCACGGAATGGTCCAGATGCCGCTGCAGCCTTCGGTATAAACTGCTTTGGGACGCACGGAAAGGTACTCTTTGATCCTGCCGCGTTCCACTTCCTTGATCCGCTGAATCGTTTTAAGATCGATGCCTTCTTCATCCAGAATATACCCGTTGGAATCCGAGAGGGCGATAACCTTTCCACCGAGGGACTGGACTTTTTGGGTGGCATAAATTGCCACGTTGCCGGAGCCTGAGATAACAACCTTCTTGCCTTTCCAGTCGGTCTTGCGATCTTCGAGCATACGGGTGGTAAAGTATACAAGGCCGTAGCCGGTCGCTTCGGTACGGGCAAGCGATCCGCCGTAGCCAAGACCCTTGCCGGTAAGAACGCCGGTAAAGAAATTGGTGAGTTTTTTGTACTGGCCGTAGAGGTAGCCGATTTCCCGGCCGCCGACGCCGATGTCCCCTGCGGGAACGTCGGTATCCGGCCCGATGTGGCGGAAAAGTTCGCTCATAAAGGACTGGCAGAACTTCATCACTTCGTTATCGCTCTTGCCCTTGGGATCAAAATCGCTGCCCCCCTTGCCGCCGCCAATGGGGGTGGTGGTCAGGGCGTTCTTGAAAATCTGCTCAAAGCCGAGGAATTTGATGATCCCAAGATTTACCGACGGATGGAGCCGGAGTCCGCCCTTATAGGGACCCAATGCACTGTTAAATTGTACGCGGAACCCGCGGTTAATCTGAATAACGCCTAAGTCATCTATCCATGGCACCCGGAACATAAGCTGGCGCTCGGGTTCCACTATCCGCTCAATTAACTTTAATTTTGTAATTTCAGGCCTTTTCTGTACTACCGGCTCCAGAGATTCCAGCACCTCTTTTACCGCCTGCAAAAATTCCGGTTCCGCAGGGTTCCGTGCGGTAACCTGCGCCAAAAGCGAATCGACAAATGAACTCATGTAACACTCCTAAATAATAGATTGGTGTTCTATAATAAAGCAATTTTTCGTAAAAGTAAACAAAATTCGATGATCAGGGAAAAACAAAGTTTGACAAATTCCCCTTTACACTGCAAAATGAGTGTACGTACACGCGGAAATTTTAAGGAGCGTCATGACTGTCAGGGAAATCGCCGAACTTGCGGGAGTCTCTATCGGAACCGTTGACCGGGTGCTTTACAAACGGGGGAGGGTGTCGGCGGAGACAAAGGCCAAAATTGAGGCGATCATCGAGCGGTACCAGTTTACCCCTAACCCGGTAGCACGGCGGCTCAAGCGTAACCGGGCATACCGTTTTTGCGCGCTCATTCCTCAGGGTGAGCAGGATGCGGGCTACTGGAGCCAGATCCTTGCGGGAATCAATGAAGCTGCCTCCGAAATTGCCGCCCTTGGCGCCGAAATAGAGATTATCGAATTTGACCGCTACAGTCAGGAAAAATATCAGGCTGCCGCCGATTCAATTCTTGAAAAACCCCCCGACGGGCTCATTTTTTCTCCTATTATGCCCGACAGGACCCGGCCTTTTATCGAAAAAATTCAGGCGTCGGGCATTCCCTGTATATTTGTTGATGCAAATTTGCCCGGTGTTGAGCCGCTTTGCGCAATCGGGCAGGATTTTGTCCGGGGCGGTTACCTTGCCGGCAGATTAATGCACCTTTTTGCGGGGAAAATCAGAAAACCGGTAGCGGTCCTTGACCTCCATGGCGAGGACTACCATATCATCCAGCGGCGGGAAGGTTTTTTGCAGTATGCGCGGGAGCACCATTTTCCCGCCCTGGTCCAGGAATATTCCGGCTATAAGGGGACCGAAATCTCGGTAGAGGAAATCAGCCGTTTTCTCCGGAAAAATCCCGAACTTACCGGTATTTTTGTCACCAACAGCATGGCCCACCGGGTTGCCCAGGCCGCCAAAAACCGCCGCAAACCCCGGGATTTTCTGCTTATCGGCTACGATCTGGTCCCCAACAACCATTTAGCCCTTAGTGAAGGCCGTATCGACGCCATCATCTCCCAGCGCCCCGAATATCAGGGCCGCGAAGCCCTGCTGAACCTGTACCGGCGCATTGTGCTGGAACAGCAGATCCCCAAAAAAGTTGATATCCCGCTTGATATGTATGTGAAGGAGAATATACCGTAATGATTTTTTATGATTGTCCGCGGATGGTGGCAAATTCTCGATTAATTGCAAAAACAAAGAAATTAACCGCAGAGACCGCGGAGATTTCGAACCAAAGGTTCGACGCAGAGACCACAGAGTTTTTTCTTCTTTGTGTACTCTGCGTTTGCACGCTTTCGCGTGCACCCCTCTGCGCTCTCTGTGGTTTGTATTTCTTTGAATTTGGAATTACGTTTAACGTGCACATACGTAATGCCTCATAATAAAATCTAACCGTAAGTTCCGGATGCCTCAAAATAAAAATCTAACCATAGCCGGTTATTCCTCCAGAGCCTCAGCGGCAAGGGACCGGGTTTTGGAGGACTGT
>JAISJS010000221.1 GCA_031261385.1 Treponema sp. | reverse complement strand
CACGGGAAGCCAGCTCCAGATCCGCAGCAATTTTTTCCCATTCGGCGGTTTTTGCCTCGATAGCAGCGGTGGCTGCATCAAATTTCAGCTTCATCATTCGTGCCTTATCTCCATTGGAATAAATCTCGGGCCGGGCCAACTCTGTTTCCAGATGAATTTTTTCTTTTTCCAGGTCTTCAAGGG
Organism: Treponema sp.; assembly: GCA_031261385.1. Lineage (GTDB taxonomy): Bacteria > Spirochaetota > Spirochaetia > Treponematales > Breznakiellaceae > JAISJS01. The sequence continues at coordinate 15,088 of JAISJS010000221.1, read as the reverse complement.
CTTTAAGAATTTCTGTTTCCTGACGTTCGAGCCGCCTGATTTGCGTTTGCCTTTGCTTTGCCGCCTCACGGTAAGCAGCCGATCCCGGCAGCGGCCCTTTTACGTCTGCGGCTTTTATCAAAATGGTTTTTGGTAAGGAGGCGATGTTTTCTGTTAAGGTTTCCGATGAATTTTTCACCGGGAAATCTGCCTGAGATTCCGCAGAAACCGCCGGATCATCGGCAGAGTTTGTTGCGGGATCAGGTTTAGCATTATCAAATTGATTGTTTGTATTTTCGTCAGCTTCCCGTTCAATGCGATCCAGATAGTAACCATAATCCCCATAAAATAAACGGGGAACGCTTTGGGCGCCGGTCCTTTGTTGCAGTTCAGGCGAGGCGGCGGAAAACTCAAGCGTTTTTGTGGAAAGGGCCTCCATAAAGGCCCGATCATGGGAGACGAAAATAATCGTTCCGGTAAAGGCTTTAAGGGTATCCAGAAGAATATCTTTGGAGTGAAGGTCAAGGTGATTGGTCGGTTCGTCGAGTATAAGCAAATTCATTGGTTTAAGAAGCATACGGAGCAGGGCGAGGCGGCTTTTCTCGCCGCCGGAAAGAACCGAGATGGGTTTGTATACATCGTCCCCGCGAAAGAGAAAGGCCCCGAGCATGTCACGTACTTTGGGAATAAGCGCTGTCGGCGCCTCGGCTTCCATAAACTCAATGACCTGTTCGGAACCGGTCATTGCCTCCGCAGCGTCTTGTGAAAAATACCCCGCCGAAATTCCGGCGCCGTAGGCAATTGTTCCTTCGTAACCGGTATCACGTCCGGCGAGTATGCGCAGCAGGGTAGTTTTTCCGGCGCCGTTCCTGCCTACTACGACGAGCCGCTCACGCGAGTTGAGCAGAAGATCAAGGCCGCCGAAAATGCGGCGCGTACCGTAACTTTTTCCGATGCCGGAAAGGGTCAGGGCAACCTTGCCCGAGTGCGGCGGCGGCGGAAAGGTGATGCTGATCTTTTTGAGGGATTCGGGAATTTCAATCCGTTCCATCTTTTCAAGTTTTTTTATCCGCTCCTGAACCATCGCGGCTTTTGTCGCCTTGTAGCGGAAGCGGCGGATGAGAATCTCCGATTTTGCGATCTCTTCCTGCTGTTCCGCATAACGCTTCATAAGGCTTGCAAGTTCTATTTCGCGGACCTTTTCGTAGGCCGTGTAATTGCCGACATAACGTTTCAGGCTGCCCTGAAAAAGTTCATAGACCTCCTTAACGGTAACATCCAAAAAATAACGGTCATGGGATACAAGAAGACAGCCACCTCCAAAATCGGCGAGCCATTTTTCAAGCCAGGTGCGCGCTTCAATGTCAAGGTAATTTGTCGGCTCATCCAAAAGGAGTATGTCGGGATTTTCAAGCAGTACCTTTGCAAGGGCAATACGCATCTGCCAGCCGCCTGAAAATTCTCCGGTATCCCGTTCGAGATCTGACAGGGAAAAACCAAGCCCGGTGAGTACCGAGGTAATGGTTGCTTCCCGCCGGTAATAACCGGAATTTTCCACGGCTTCCTGCAAATGGTGATGCTCTTCCAGTAAGGCAGCAGTGCGGCCCCCATCGCTTGTCGCCTTTTGCAGCTCTCCGCCTATTTCGTCAATGCGGCCTAACATCGCCATTATTACATCAAAGGCAGTCTCCGCTTCTTCACGGAGAGTCTTTCCCTGATGAATGATCCCCGATTGGGGAAGGTAGGAAATGCGGGTTCCTTTCTGGATCGCCCGTTCACCGGAATCAGATGCGAGCTTTCCGGCGATGACCTTCATCAAGGTTGATTTACCGGATCCGTTGACTCCCGCAAGGGCAGCCCGGCTGCCCGTTGCCAGCTGGAGGTTTACATCTTTAAGGAGGTCCCGGTCGGCAAAGGCAAGGGAGACCCTGGAAAATTGAACAAAAGCCATACGCTAAAAATTACTCTCTGCCCGGAAAAAATACAGCACCATAGGCGATGTATCCCTGCGGGTCACGGTGACGTCATCGACATCGGCAGGGGGAACAAATTCGATACGGAACCCCTGATTGTCCAGGGTATACATGAACCGCACCGTTACTGCACGGCTTCCCGTAGTACCGCCGGGATTATCAAAGTGGAGGGAAAAGGCCCCGTCGTAACGGCTCTGGAGGCTTGGGGCCAGAAACAGATCCATCGCGATAATGCCGCTTCCCAGGTTTATTTGGGGAATCACCCGGGGAACCAAAAGGCTGAAACCGGTCCAGGTAAAAACACCGGCCTGGGTAAAGTTTAGCGTCCCGTAGTTGTTGCTTGTGTAAGAGGGACCCTGGGAATAGATATTATGGAAAAGCCCTTCGCGCCGGCTGGTTTCCTGCACGATAAGATCCCCTACATCCACGGGGAGGGCTACAAAGAGCAGGGTCCTTAAACCTCCTCCGGTTTCATTGTACTGTACGGCAAGAAGAGTATCGGAACGGAGTTCCATTTGCAGAGAACTGCCTTCAAAGCGCCAGGCGTGCGGGCCTGCGGATCGTATGCCGGTATGGGAAAAGGTTCGTTCAAGATTGGGAAGATTTATAAGGGCAATGCCCGTATCCTGCCCGGGATCAAAACGCCAGTGCCGGGAAAGTTCCTCCAGGTTTATTTGCCGGTTATTCACCATGACGCTGTATGATTCGGGCGACCAGGTTTTAGCCAACAGCGCATCCAGGTCCGGGTCCGCTTCCTCAGGCTTTTCGGTTTGTGCAACCGCCAGCGGGCCGCCATTATGTTCAAAAAGTTTGAGCCGGTAACTGAAGCAATAGCCCGTACTGCCGTCTTCGGTGAGCACCTTGTACCAGTCTCCCGGCAGCGGGGCGCCGGTGGCGCTGATGGCAGCGGTTCCTTTGGCCTGCGAAAGAATCTTGATGATTTCACCGGTCCGCAGTCTATAAACCCTTCTTGCGCTGTTATCGGGATTATCCCGGATGGGGAGGCCGTCCTGTAAATTCTCCGCATAGGTTCGGGCATATTGAGAAAAAGCAGCGGCCCGTTTTTGTGCTTTTCCTTTGCTGCCCGCCATTTCAAACTGGGACAGGGGGATCTCCATTTTATTGAGGCTCCCTTTACCGCTTCTGAATGCATCGGGAATTCCCACTACCCAGACACGGTCAATATTTGACCTGATGTACACCGGCAGTACCGTCCCCGAAGGAATCGGCGGCTCCTCGGTTGACCAGAGCAGGATCCCCCACCCAAGGCGTCCACAGGCGGAAAATGAGAACAGAATAACAGCAGTTATCAGACAAAGACCAAAAATACGGCCAATTTTTCCGGAACACATAACAAAAATATTTTAACAGAATTTAGGGATAAGAGGAAGACCTTTTCTTATCCACGGCACGACAAACGCATGAACATGAAAACACGAACGAAAGTACAAAATTGTCCTTATTTTTTGTGTTGGTTCGCGTGGTTCGTGGTAAAATTCCTTTTCATGTATCTGTCGTATTATCCGCGGACCTTCTCCTTCTCCCCTATTTCAGTTTCTTCGCCCAAAGCCGCAATGTATAGGCTGTCCAATGAATAATGAGAAGGCAGAGCCGGTTGTGGGCAGTCAGGTCGTCATCCAGAACTGCTTCGGAGAGGACTGCCTGCACAATCGGGTTAACAAGATCGTTTGGCAGTTCCAGTATCCACCGGGAAAGCGGGGCGCCGTTTTTTTCGCGGATAAGAGCGGCGGCGGCATTTTGCAGGGATGCGGCGTGTTTTGCGCTGAAAGTCAGGTGCGGCTTTTTCTTTGCTCCCTTGCCGTGAGTGGAAAAATAAAATTCCGATGCCGATTCGGCTTCGTCCATTGCAAGGGCGGCGGCAAGTGCATTATTCTCCCGGTAACGAACCAGAATCGGGTAGAACTGGTTCTGTGTATCAAGTATAGCCGCCATGGCGAGGACCACTTCATCACGGAGGTACGGCGGCGGGTCGGCAATACGCAGAATATCCAGCAGCGTCGAAAGTGAATTGGAAGAGGCGTAAATTCCAAAGGCCTCCACTCCCATGATCCGCAGGCGCGGATTTTTTGTTTTAAGAATTATTTTTTCTATCTGTGGGCGGAAAGCGTCATCACCCAAACGGGCAAGGGCGATGATTGATTCACCGGCAAGCATATAATCTTTTGACGCGGCAAGTTCACGTAAAAGGGGTATGGCGGAAAAACAGCCGTGGTTTCCGAGGATCCGCGCCGAGATATATGATGTGGTAAACGGGTTGTTGATAAGATCGTCGATGAGGGCTTTTTCGGCAGCTTCGTCCAGAGTTTTAAGCGCCTCCATTGCCCGCAGCGATTCCTGCCGGATCGCAAGCCGCGGAGAGCGGGCCCGATCCAGTAATCCCTTAATCGACAATTTTGACGGCGTATCGTGGAGGGCTTCAAGGAGCAGCTCTTCTTCATGGGAATCGTGGGATTTGCTGAGTTTATCCAAAAGGGATATGGCCCTGAGATCACGCGGGGAGAACATCACTTCCAGTGCGCCCATGAACGGAAGCGCCCCGAGCGGGGTGAGTTTTCGCTGGAGAAACAGGACATATACCGATAAGCCTATCAGTACGATAAATAAAATTTTAAATGAGATGAACGGCGGCATCCCAAAACCGGAAAGCATATCCAGAAAAAATCCTGCAAGGAAAGACCCGGCGGCGCCGGCCACGCCGTATATAATATAGTACAAAACACCCATATCGAGCATCAATTTTTCCGGAACAAGGCCTAGGAAATATGTCTGGGCAATTCCTTCCGCACCGAGGAAACCGAAGTTAAGCACAAAAAACAGGAAGGTAAGAAACAGCATGGCAGTTGCGGCATTTTCGACGGCCCCCCGGGGAAAGAACACAATGGGGACCATGCTGATAAGGCCTATCATCACACAGATAATAAAAATTGGTTTTGCACCGATCCTGTCCACAAGAAATTTGATAAGGAGGCCGATCATCAAATTTCCCAATCCGCCGAAAACAGAAAACAGGGAAACCATGCCATCATTCTGGAAAAACACCTCGCGGGCATAGACGATGATGAAGGCGCGGGAAATACCCGAGACAAGGGCAACGATAAACAGTATCCCTATGAATGACTTGAGCGGGCCCTGGGAAAGCGCGTTTTTGAAAACTTCCAGGAGTTTTACTTTTTTTTCTTCTTCATCAGGTTTGGGCGGCTCGGGAAGCTTCTTTATCAATATGCCGCTGAAGATACCGCAGCCTATACCCGCCGTCATGATGATAGAATACAGGAACACCGGAGGAGACCTTCCCAGGATCATGGCAAGCAGGAACCCTGCGAACATACCCACCGCACTGTTGATTATCTGTACCTGGGTCATGTAGCTTCCCCGGTCAGGCCCTGCGGCAAGTACGCTCAAGACCGGGTTATTACCGATCATTCCAAATCCCCGGAGCACATGGAAACAGAATACCCCGATGATGGTAAGCAGCAGGGCAAGATCGTGATGCCCGAGCGTTTCTACAATGGGTGCGCACACCACCGGGATCATGGTTACCGCCCGCCAAATCCACGTAAAGCTGAAAACCCCGATAATCGAAAAACGGCGCGCCAGAATTTTCCCGAACGGCATAAAAAAGAAGCATACATAGGGAAGGGCGCTGAGCAGTCCTATATACGTTGATGAGGCGCTGAGCCGCATGGCGAGAAGGGTAACGATATTGCCGACCAGAAAATTCCACGAGAGGGCGTTAAAAACGTTATAAAAATTGAAAAGCTCCCGGGCTTTTCCAAGGCGGTACGGAGAAAGTGGTTCACTCATAGCTGTAATTTAATAGTACCCACAGGACGAAAAATAGGCAAGTAATTAAAAGGTGCCTGGCACCATACCAAAAAGGTGCCAGGCACCTTGACAAAACCTTGCCGTTACTATATAAAGAAACATAATGTTTCTATCAATAGAAACAAAAAGGAGCTTTTATGGCCAGTCTGACAATTCCCGAAACGGTGAGGGCCCAGGCCGGTGGTTACCGCAGGATTCCGGTGGCAAAAACCCTGCCGCTTCCTGCGGGCACGCCGGTGGATATTTTTAAGATTCTCAAAAATGTGAGCCGCCAGTGCTTTATCCTGGAAAGCCTTGAGGATTCGGGGAACTGGGGGCGCTATACGTTTATCGGTTACGATCCCAAGCTCGAAATTACCTGCACCAACGGCAATCTGAGCATCAAAAACGGGACCGATATCAGGCTCTCTGTCAAAGACCCTGGCGCGTATATCAAGCAGATTATCGAGGAAAACCGCGGTCCCCAGCCCGCAGACCTTCCGCCGTTTACCGGGGGGCTCGTCGGGTATTTTTCCTATGACTACATCAAGTACTCTGAGCCTTCATTAAACCTTGACGCGGCAGATGAGGAAAATTTTAAGGATGTTGACCTGATGCTCTTTGACAAGATCGTCGCGTGGGACCGGCTGGAGGAAAAATTGATCCTCATCGTCAATATCAAAACCGATGCCCTTGAAGAAAATTATAACCGGGCCCTCGGTGAGCTTGAGGCCATGGCCGTTCTTATCGCTTCGGGAAACGCCGCCGTCATCAAGCCCCTCAAAATTTTGTCTCCGTTTCGCCCGCTTTTTGACAAGGCCCAGTATTGCAGCATGGTAGAAAAAGCGAAACACCATATACGCGAGGGGGATATTTTTCAGGTGGTTCTCTCCAACCGCCTGGAGGCTGATGTTGAAGGGAGCCTTTTTGACACCTACCGGATTTTGCGCGAGATAAATCCTTCGCCGTATATGTTTTATTTTTCCAGTGACGACGGCGGATCTGCAAAAGGCGTCTTTGAAATTGCCGGGGCATCACCTGAGACTTTGGTGAAACTGCAGGATGGGAATCTCTTTACGTTTCCGCTTGCAGGGACCCGGCCCCGCGGTAAAACGCCCGGTGAAGATGCCGCGCTTGAAAAAGAACTGTTAGCCGATCCCAAGGAATTGGCTGAACATAATATGCTCGTGGACCTGGGCAGGAACGACATCGGCAAGATAAGCGAATTCGGATCGGTTGAGGTGATGAAGTACAAGTCGATAGAGCGCTTTTCCCATGTGATGCATATCGGTTCTACGGTTAAAGGAAAAATCCGCAGCGATAAAACTGCCCTCGATGCAGTGGACGCGGTGCTGCCTGCGGGGACGCTTTCCGGCGCGCCGAAAATTCGCGCCTGTCAAATCATCAACGAACTGGAAAACAACAAGCGGGGAATTTACGGCGGCGCCATCGGCTACATCAGTTTTTCAGGAAACCTTGATACCTGTATCGCCATACGCATCGCATTCAAAAAAAACGGAAAAGTTTTTGTCCGTTCCGGCGCCGGCATCGTGGCGGACAGCGTCCCGGAAAACGAATATGCGGAATGTGACAACAAGATGAAGGCCGTGATCAACGCCCTTGAGCAATCACAAAATTTTGAACAGGTTTCCGGCGGGGTAAAAAAATGATTTTATTAATTGACAACTACGACAGTTTTTCGTTTAACCTCTATCAGCTTATTGGTGGTATCAATCCCGATATCAAAGTGGTCCGCAACGACGAAATAAAAGTCGCCGATATTGTGGTGATGCGCCCGAGCCACATCGTCATTTCTCCGGGGCCGGGAAAGCCAGGTGAGGCGGGTATCTGCGAACAGGTGATTTCTTCGTTCGCCGGGCAAATTCCCATTTTGGGTGTATGTCTTGGCCATCAGGGTATCTGCGAAGTTTTTGGCGCAACGGTTTCCTATGCAAAAACATTGATGCACGGGAAAGCTTCCAATATTACGCTTGATACCTCGTGCCCGGTTTTTGCAGGTCTTCCCAATATTATTCAAGGAGGGCGGTACCACTCACTGGCGGCGCTTGCAGACACGATCCCGGAGACGCTCCTCGTCACCGCCCGCACGGAAGACGGTGAAGTGATGGGGATCCGTCATCGCGATTATGATGTATACGGCGTGCAGTTTCACCCTGAATCAATTTTAACCCCCGAGGGTAAAATGATACTTATCAATTTTTTAGGAGCAAATAAATGATTAAAGAAGCAATTATCAAAGCGGCGAACCGCGAGAACCTCTCGTATGAAACGGTAGAAGCGGTGATGGATGAAATCATGGAGGGCAAGGCCAGCGATATTCAGATGGCGGCCTTTCTTACCGCAATGTCGGTAAAAGGCGAAACCATTGACGAGATCACCGCCTCGGCGGCGGGAATGCGGAAGCATTGCGTCAGGATTCTGCATGACATGGATGTGCTTGAGATAGTCGGCACCGGCGGTGACCGGGCAGGCTCCTTCAATATCTCTACCACTTCTGCGCTGGTGATTTCCGCCGCGGGTATCCCCGTTGCGAAACACGGCAACCGGGCGGCCTCCAGTAAATCCGGCTCCGCCGATGTGCTTGAAAGTCTCGGCGTGGATATAACCGTTACGCCGGAACATTCGTTAAGGCTGCTTAAGGACATCAACCTCTGTTTCCTTTTTGCCCAGAATTATCACATCTCGATGAAGTATGTGGCTCCTGTGCGGAAGGAATTGGGTATCAGAACGATCTTTAATATTTTGGGTCCGCTGGCAAATCCCGCCGGGGCGAACAGGGAACTTCTCGGAGTCTATGACGCCGAGCTCGTGGAGCCGCTTGCAAAGGTGCTGCATAACCTGGGGGTAAAAAACGCCATGGTCGTTTTCGGTCAGGACGGCCTTGATGAAATTTCGATGAGCGCCCCGACCAGTGTCTGCGAATTGCGCAACGGCGAATATAAATCGTATGTGATTGAGCCCGAACAGTTCGGTTTTACCCGGTGCAAAAAAGATGAACTTAAAGGCGGCTCTCCCGATGATAACGCCAAAATTACCCGGGCCATACTTGCCGGTGAAAAAGGTCCCAAGCGGGACGCGGTGCTGCTCAATTCAGGCGCGGCAATTTCCATCGCCCGCCCGGAACTAAGCATGGCGGACGGTATCAACATTGCCGCCGGTGTCATCGACAGCGGGAAGGCCTTGCAGCAGTTGGAGAAATTTATCAGCCTGTCTAAAGGGAAGTGAAAGCATGATCCTTGATGATATTGTTGCAAGCACCCGCATTAGAGTAGAAAAAGCGAAGGCTGTGTGGCCGTTTGAAGCGGTGCGGGATGCGGCTTTGAAACAGGTTTCAGTCACCTGTTTTGAAAAAGCCCTGGCTGCGCCGGGCTTGTCGTTTATCTGTGAGGTGAAAAAGGCTTCGCCGTCAAAGGGGCTTATCGCCAAAGATGAAACAGGGGAGCCTTTTTTCCCCTATCTGCAAATTGCTTCTGAATATGAGGCCGCAGGGGCCTCGGCAATATCGGTGCTGACAGAGCCTGATTATTTTTTGGGCAGTGATGAATATTTACGGGAAATAGCCGCCGCGGTAAAGGTTCCGGTTTTACGTAAAGATTTTATAATTGATACGTATCAGATTTATGAGGCAAAGGTATTGGGCGCGCAGGCGGTGCTGTTGATCTGCGCCCTGCTGGATACGAAAGTCCTGAAAGAGTTTATCGGTATTGCAGAGAATCTTGGTTTATCTGCGTTGGTCGAGGTTCACAACGAGGAAGAAACCGCATCGGCCCTTGATGCGGGCGCCCGCATTATCGGGATCAATAACCGGGACCTGAAAACTTTTCAGGTTGATTTACGAGTCACCGGGCGTCTGCGGGAACTTCTGCCTGCGGGTATTATCACCGTGGCGGAAAGCGGTATCCGTTTTCCTGACGACATTCGTACTTTAAGTGAATACGGTATTGATGCGGTACTTATCGGTGAAACGCTGATGTGTTCTGCCGATAAAAAAGCGGCGTTGGCGGAACTGCGTGATGCGGCAAGATGAAGAAGGAAGAATATTAACCGCAGAGAACACAGAGGGGGCGCAGAGCTCACAGAGGAAGATAAAAATTGAATTTTCTCTGCGTACTCCGTGTTTTCACTCTGCGTACTCCGTGGTTTATCTTAATATTTATGCAGGTTTTATGAGGAGAGGCTGTGGTTAAAATCAAGATATGCGGGTTATTCCGGGAAGAAGATATAGATTACGCCAATGAAGCAAGTCCTGACTATATTGGCTTTGTGTTTGCCGAGAGCAGGCGGCAGGTTTCTTTTGCCTTTGCGGCGGCTTTGAGAAAAAAACTCAAAGAGGACATTATTCCGGTGGGGGTTTTTGTAAATGCTCCGGTGGAAAAAATTGCCGCCCTGTACCGTGATGGAGTTATTGATATAGCACAGCTGCATGGGGATGAAGATTCAGAATATATCACTACGCTGAAAAATTTGACTTTATCTGACAGCCGTGGAGCTATAAAGGTGATAAAAACGATAAAGAGTGAGGAGTCGAACCAAAGGTTCGTTGAAGAGAGGAGGGAGGAGGGAGGAGTCGAACCAAAGGTTCGTTGGAATGAAGATTATCTGCTGTTCGACTCAAGTCACGGCACGGGGAAGGCTTTTGACTGGAATGTTTTGAATGGTTTTGATAAAATGAGCATTCCGTGGTTTTTGGCGGGCGGTATTGGGCTTGATAACATCGAAGAAGCCCTGCGGCTAAATCCATTTGGAATTGATATATCAAGCGGCGCAGAAACCGATGGCGTTAAGGACAGAAGCAAGATGATTCAGTTGAGTGAGATAGCTCATGGACAATGAATTTTTCTGCTTCTTTCTTTTTCGACTTATTCGAATTTGCGGTTTTATATCTTAATTTTATAGAGGTTACTATGAGTAAAGGCAGATTCGGCGATTATGGCGGGCAGTATATTCCCGAAACATTGATGAACGAGATTATCAATCTGGAGAAGGCGTATAATCAGTATAAGGATGATCCGCTTTTTACTGCGGAATTGAATGACTTGTTAAAAAATTATGCGGGGCGGCCCTCGCTTCTTTACTATGCGGAAAAAATGACGCGGGATTTGGGCGGCGCAAAGATATATCTTAAGCGGGAGGATCTTAACCATACCGGCTCCCATAAGATCAACAATGTGCTGGGCCAGACATTGCTTGCAAAAAAAATGGGGAAGAAGCGGATTATCGCCGAGACCGGCGCCGGGCAGCATGGGGTTGCCGCCGCCACTGCCGCGGCGCTTCTCGGGATGGAATGTGAAATTTTTATGGGAAAGGAAGACACCGAACGGCAGGCGCTCAACGTGTACCGCATGGAACTTTTGGGGGCAAAGGTCTATGCCGTAACATCGGGCACGCAGACCTTAAAGGATGCGGTAAATGAAACGATGCGGGAATGGGTCGGCCGCGTCCACGATACCCACTATGTTTTGGGATCGGTGATGGGGCCTCATCCGTTTCCGACCATTGTACGTGATTTTCAAAGCGTGATAAGCAGGGAGGCGCGGGAACAGATTTTGAAAAAGGAAGGGAAGCTTCCTGCGGCGGTAATGGCCTGCGTCGGCGGCGGCAGCAATGCAATCGGAATGTTTTATCATTTTATTCCCGATACAACAGTGAAGCTCATCGGCTGTGAGGCTGCGGGGCTGGGTGTTGATACGAAAAAAAACGCCGCTACCATCGCCAATGGCAGTATCGGGGTGTTCCACGGGATGAAGTCATATTTTTGTCAGAATGAAGAAGGTCAGATCGCCCCGGTGTATTCGATTTCCGCGGGGCTTGATTATCCGGGGATAGGGCCCGAGCACGCCCATCTGCACGATACGGGGCGGGCTGAATATGTACCGGTCACCGATGAAGAAGCGGTAAGCGCCTTTGAGTACCTTGCCCGCACCGAGGGGATCATCTGCGCCATCGAGAGCGCCCACGCGGTATCCCATGCACAGAAAATCGCCGGTACGTTTGGCAAAGATGAAAACATCATCATCTGCCTTTCCGGGCGGGGAGATAAAGACGTATCGGCAATCGCAAAATATCGGGGGAAAAAAATTGATGAGTAAAATAAATAATGGATTGGCACAAAGGCGATTGCCGTTCGCAATCGCGCGTTACCGGGGAGCGGAAATTCATGAGTAATATCGCAAAAGCATTTGAAAAAAAATCATCTGATGGGAAAAACCGCGCCGCCTTTATCGGGTTTGTTACCGGGGGTGACCCGACTATCGAAAAAAGCGAAGAATTTATTCTGGAGATGCTGCGCGCAGGGGCGGACCTTGTGGAAATCGGGATTCCGTTTTCCGATCCGATTGCCGAAGGGCCGGTTATCCAGGCGGCGAATATTCGCGCCTTAAAGAACGGCGCCACGGTGGAAAAAATATTCGGTCTTGTTGAATCGCTGCGGAAAAAAACCGAAACGCCCCTTGTGTTTCTTACCTACCTTAACCCGGTGTTTCATTACGGGTACGAAGAATTTTTCACGAAGTGCCAATCAGTTGGATTGGACGGCATCATCATCCCCGACCTTCCCTTTGAAGAACAGGCTGAGGTACGGGATGCCGCTTCCCGTCACGGCGTGGATCTTATCTCGCTTATTGCCCCCACATCGGAGGAGCGGGTCAGGGAAATTGCAAAAACCGCATCGGGCTTTATCTATCTGGTTTCTTCGATGGGAGTCACCGGGGTACGCAGTGAGATTAAAACCGACCTCGGCTCCATTATTGCTTCGATAAAAGACGTGACAAAAAATGCAGCAGTAAAAATTCCTGTGGCAGTCGGCTTTGGTATCCACACTCCTGCACAGGCCGCTGAAATCGGGAAAATTGCCGATGGGGTAATTGTGGGCAGCGCTATCGTTAAAATTGTTGAGAAATACGGTGAGGAGGCGGGGGAGCATATTTATCAATATGTAAAGGAAATGGTAGGGGTTTTGGAGTAATTACAGGAAAAGTCCATAAATTATAAAAAATCAGTTGACAAAAAATAAATGTATGGTATAATATTGTAAATACCGAAATGACATAGGAGCGTAGAATGTCATTTTTGTAAATATTACCGGCGGGTATTTCACGCAAGGGAGAACATCTGACATGGAAAGAAAGGTTGACAAGGTCTTATTTACAGTGGTCGGTGCATGGCTTTTCGGTGAATTCGGCGTGGATCGGTTTATGAGAGGCCAAATCGGACTTGGTATCCTTAAACTTATCACAGTTGGTGGAGGCGGTCTCTGGTACTTAATTGACCTGATTATTGCCTTGACCAAGCTTGGCAAGTACGAGAAAGAATTTATTTTTGTGGACAAGAAGTGGAAGTAAGAAAAAATGTTTAGGTTTTGTACACCTGTGAAAAGCAGGTGTGCAAAATAAAAATTTCTCCAGAAATCGTAAAAAGTTAAATAAAAAGATATATTAGGCGTTTCAATATTTTTCCAGGGAGAAGAATATGTCAGAAAGTACAGAAAGCAAATCTTATTTCGATGGCGGGGTTTTTGACAATTTTATCACGAGTTTGGTGGTAAGCCTCATTACAACAATAACTTTGGGTATTGGATATCCCTGGGCCGAGGCTTATCGGCAAAAATGGCAGGTAAAGCATACGGTAATCGAAGGGAAACGCCTTACTTTTGACGGAACCGGCGGACAACTTTTTGGCAACTACATTAAATGGTGGCTGCTTTCTATTATCACTTTGGGCATTTACGCAATTTTCTTTATGCCCGTACGTATACAGCAGTGGATAACAAAGCATACGTTCTTTGAACAAAAATAGTTTAATTTAAATAAAACAAACATTTGCGTTTGTTGAAGGAATGTCTGTGAATATAGTCTATTATTTGGGCGGCGCTGTTGTTTATGCGGTTTTGGTAGATGTTTTTTTGGTACGGGGGTATCCCGCCGGATCCAGAAAAGGGGCTTATGTCGGGACCGTTATTCTCAGCCTTATTCTGGGCGGCTGCCTTCTCGGGGTTTCAATCGGGAAAAATTTTGTAAATACTTTTGTTAATAACAATGCTGATCAGGTTGAAAAAATCATCGTTGAAAGCTATCCGAAAAGTCCGTTAATTACCGCCGGATATCCTGTCGATGAGCTCCCCAGGGCGATTGAGGAATTAAAAAAAGTCATTCCCAAAGATCTGCCTGCTATGCCGGGGGACTTACAGACATTTGCCCCCCTTCTCCAAACGGTGTATCCAAAGGCGGTTGACGCCGCCATTACCAAGGTGGAAAGCAAGCTGACGGTTGTTGATATTTTTGCGGAGAACGACCGCATCACCATTTCTTCACTTGTTAACGGCGTAAAGAATGCCATTCTCTCCCGTTTTAACCGGGTGGTTTTATATATCCAGTTGGCATTTGTGCTTATCGCTGTACTCTATACGGTGCATTGTATAGTCGCTTCGGTAAAGGGACGGAAAGGCGGGGCGTGATAAGCCTGGTTGAAAACCGGCCTGCGGGCCGAAAAGACAAAAAATGAACGTTTTTTAAAGAAAACCAACGAAAAAAAGCATTTTGACTAAAGCGCCACGCATGGTGGTTCCCTATAGAGGTATGGAGGAACCATGAAGAAAGTATTTGGTATTATTGTTGGATTGCTGGTTTTAGGCAGTACCGCAAGCTTGATCTTTGCCTGTGCGGCGCCGGGGCGAAGAGTAGAAACGGGCCGTCCCTCGCTTCTGGATGAGTACCGGGATGGGGTGTATGAAGGAACTGCCCAAGGGCGCAGGGGGCCAATCCGGTTGGCTGTCTGCCTTGAATCCGGGGTTATTTCGGAGATCGATATTATTGATTTTCGGGATGATGAATTTGTCGGCGGTTCAGCCGTCGATGAATTAATGGAACAGATTCTGGAATACAACACGACGGATCTGGACGCCATAACAGGGGCCACCGAATCAAGCCTTGGTTTTCTTGCGGCCGTGGAAGACGCGCTAACAAAAGCAAAAATATCAGGACCTTAATAAATACAGGAAGAAAAACCACAGAGATCACAGAGATTGCGAACCAAAGGTTCGTACGCAGAGGACACAGAGAATATAAAATTATAAATTTTTTCTCTGTGCTCTCCGTGTATCCTCGGCGTCCTCTGCGGTTGATCTTGTGCCATTTTAATGTGTCAGTTATACTTGTCTCCATGAGTGATTGTCTTTTTTGTAAAATTATCGCGGGGGAAATCCCCGGCAAAAAGATCTACGAAGATGACGAAATGCTGGCCTTCCACGACATTAATCCCCAGGCGCCGGTGCATTTTCTCATCATCCCGAAAAA
>JAISJS010000158.1 GCA_031261385.1 Treponema sp. | reverse complement strand
GAGGCAAATTTTGCCTTCCTGCAGGATCTGGTCCGTATGGTGCGCACTCTGCGCAGTGAATGTACCATTACACCGGACAAGAAAATCCGTATTCTCGTACGCATAGAAGGCGCCCTTTCCGCCGTACTCCGGGAAAACGAGAATCTCGTAAAACTCCTTGCCGGAATAGGTGAACTGGAAATTGAAGGCAGCGCAGAAACCCAAGGCGCCGGAGATGCACCCTCCACCCTCCACCCTCTCTCCACCCATCCTCAAGGTTCCATAGGTCTTGCAGGAAAAAACTTTGAAGTATTTGTGTTTCTTGGCGGAGCAGTTGATACCGCCGCCCTCACGGTAAAATTTAAAAAGGATTTGGAAAAGGATAAAAAATTCACCGGCAGTTTGCAGGCAAAACTGCGAAACGACCAGTTTGTCAAAAACGCTCCGGCGGAACTTGTAGCGGCGGAAAAGGATAAACTTGAAGAAGCGGAAAAACGAATAAAAAAAATTGAGTCCTATATCCGCGACATGGAAGGCTCTGCATGACCACCGATGAAATGCTCCGGTTAAAGGGAACTTTTCTGGCGCCCTATATGCAGCTTGCCACGATTCTGATAGGCAAGGTCCGGGAGGGCGGGGGAAATATGTTTCGTCATCAGCTTGATACAATGGCTACCCTCATTGACTACGGATACATTGATTCAGTTTTGCTCAAGGCCTCGATAGTTCATGACGTTATCGAAGACATCCCCGATTTTAATCATAACCTGTTGTTGACCATTGATTATGAAAGTCCTGCCGTCTATGACCTTGTCCTGGAGGTAACCCGCTTTCCCGGAGAAACCAAGCCCGAATTTCTTACCCGTATCTTCGAGAGCGGATCACAAAACGCCAAAGTCCTCAAAGTAGCCGACCGCATATCCAACATGATATCCCTGGGCTTTGTCGTAAATGTGGAATTTATCAGCCGCTACACCGAAGAAACCGAAAAATACATTTTCCCGATAGCAGAAGCGGTAGATAAAGCCATGTTTTCCGAGTTGAAATCGCTTGTGGAATCACGTAAAAAATATGTTTCGGCTTTGGTGCGGTAGCCCCCCTTGCCTATTTTTCACTTTTCCGCTAGTCTCTTTCATATAAAACTATCGAAACGGAGGTTTCTATGAAAGTTGCGATAAACGGCTTTGGCCGTATCGGCCGGCTGGTGTTTCAGGCTCTGGTAGGGCAGGGACTCCTGGGAAAGGATAAAATTGACGTGGTAGCGGTGGTGGATCTTTCCACCGATGCGAAATATTTCGCGTATCAGCTCAAATATGACTCGACACAGGGTCAAATGAACGCCAAAATCGAGACAAAAGGCGAGGATATCCTTGTCGTAAACGGCCACGAAATCAAATGCATTTCCGGTAAGGGTCAGACGCCCGACACGCTTCCCTGGAAAGACCTTGGAATCGAGTATGTTATCGAATCCACCGGTATCTACACCAGTGAAAAAGCCTACGGTCACATTGCCGCCGGCGCCAAAAAGGTGATCCTTTCCGCTCCCGGCAAGTCCGCCGATCCTGCCAAACCGATTAAAACCATCGTCATGGGCGTTAACGAAGGCGAATATGATCCTTCCAAACATCACGTTGTTTCCAATGCAAGCTGCACCACCAACTGTCTGGCGCCGCTGGTTCATGTCATCCTTAAAGAAGGCATCGGGATTGAAACCGGCCTTATGACCACGATCCACAGCCTTACCGCCACCCAAAAAACCGTAGACGGCGTTTCCCAGAAAGACTGGCGCGGCGGGCGTGCCGCTGCGGAAAACATCATTCCGTCAACCACCGGCGCCGCAAAGGCGGTCGGCGAAGTGCTTCCCTCCACCAAGGGCAAACTTACCGGTATGAGCTTCCGCGTTCCGACCCCCACCGGCTCCGTTGTTGACCTTACCTTCCGCTCGGAAAAAGATACCTCCATCGAGGAAATTGACGGCGCGCTGAAAAAGGCAAGCGAGACCTATCTGAAAGGGATTCTTTCCTATTGCGAAGATGAGATCGTTTCCCGCGATATTATCCACAACCCGAACACCTCAATCTATGACAGCCTTGCCACCAAGCAGAACAATCTGCCCGGTGAAAAACGCTTCTTCAAAGTGGTGTCCTGGTACGACAACGAGTGGGGCTATTCCAACAAAGTGGTTGACCTCCTCAAGTATATCGATTCAAAGAAATAACCAATCTTTGGTTTAAAACGGTTTACTTTCTAGAGTGAACCAAGGCTCCGACCCGCTACGGGCGGGGCCTTTTTAATTTGAAGCGGGCGGAAGAATAACAACCGCGAAGTCGAAGAAGTCGAAAAAGTAAAGAAGAAGGGATAGAGATAAGTAATCAGAATCTTAAAAACTTATTTTACTTATTCGACTTTGCGGTTCAAAAATCTTCATCTTCTTCGTGGTTAAAAAATATTAATTCAGGAGTTAAATATGGCTATTAAGACAGTAAAAGACGTTGACCTTACGGGCAAGCGTATCATTATGCGGGTGGATTTTAATGTGCCGATGAAAGACGGCGTAGTTCAGGACGATACCCGGATCACGGCGGCGATTCCCACGATCAACTATATTCTTGACCAGGGAGTTAAAACACTCACGCTGATGAGCCACTTGGGCGATCCTTCCAAGGACGCAAAAAAGGCAAAAGAAAAAGCCGAGAAAGACGGCAAGACTTTTGATGAAGCAAAATACATCATCGGCAAGCACCGGATGGCGCCGGTTGCCGCTTATTTGGCGCAGAAGCTCGGTAAGCCGGTGGTGTTTGCCGGTGAAGACGGCTGCTACGGCAAGAAGGCGTTTATCGACGGGCAGAGCGACGGCACTATCATCATGCTGGAAAACACCCGCTTTCATAAAGAAGAAACTGCCAAGGAAGCGGATGACCGGGACAAGCTTGCAAAAGAGCTTGCCTCGTATGGTGATATTTTTGTGAACGACGCTTTCGGTACTGCCCACCGGGATCACGCTTCCACCGCCTCGATTGCAAAGTTCGTGCCGGTATCCGTTGCGGGCTTCCTGATGGAAAAAGAAGTGAACTATCTTGAGCCGATTGTGACCAATCCCCAGAAACCCCTCGTGGCAATTATCGGCGGGGCAAAAGTTTCTTCAAAGATTGCCGTGCTGGAAAGCCTGCTTAAAAACGCCGCGGCGCTCGTCATCGGCGGGGGCATGGCGTATACCTTCCTCAAGGCGCAGGGGCACACGGTTGGAAAGTCACTTGTTGAAGACGATCAGATCGATACGGCAAAAAGCATACTCGAAGCTGCCAAAAAGGCAGGCGCGGAAATTGTGCTGCCCGTGGATCACATCGGTGCGGAAAAATTTGACGCCGCAGCGGCGCCTGTCGCCGTAGATGGCATCGATCTTCCCGATAACCTTATGGGTCTTGACGTTGGTCCCAAAACGGTTGCGAAGTACAAAGAAGTGCTCGCCAAGGCCAAAACGATTGTGTGGAACGGCCCGGTTGGCGTTTTTGAATTTGACGCGTTCGCCAAAGGCACCGAAGCGGTAGCCCACCTTGTAGCCGATGCAACCGGCAAGGGCGCCATCACCGTAGTCGGCGGCGGCGACTCCGTTGCGGCGGTGAACAAATTCGGACTCGCGTCCAAAATGAGCCACGTCTCCACCGGCGGCGGCGCGTCCCTGGAACTGCTGGAAGGAAAGAAACTCCCCGGCATCGAAGTCACAAGAGGATAAGGAAGAACGAAGAGAAGAAGAGAAAAACCGCAAAGTCGAAGAAGTCGAAAAAGTAAAGAAGAAGGGATAAAGATAAGTAATCAGAATCTTAAAAACTTATTTTACTTATTCGACTTTGCGGTTAAAAATTCTTATTTTATTATTTTTATGGGAGAGATTGTATGAGCAGAAGTTATTATATCGCAGGAAATTGGAAAATGCACAAAACCCGGGCGGAGGCTGCCGAATTGGCAACGGCTTTGGTTAAAGAACTTAGAGACGGGAAACACAAGTACCTGGTGGCGCCGACTTTTACGGCGCTTGAAACCGTGGGGGCCATCGTCAAGAGGACCAATATTTTGTTGGGGGCGCAGAACTGCGCGGCTGAGGAACAGGGGGCGCATACCGGGGAAGTTTCGGTGCTGCAGCTCAAGGATCTTGGCGTGCAGGCGGTGATCCTCGGTCACAGCGAAAGGCGGCATACGTACAAGGAAGATGACGCGCTTATCAATAAAAAGGTGAAGCTTGCCTTGAAGCACGGTTTTGAGGTGATCCTCTGCGTGGGGGAACTCCTTGAGGAACGGGAAGCGGGCAAGGCCGAAGCGGTGTGCGAAACCCAGACGGTGAAGGGGCTTGAAGGCGTTACGGCAGAAGAGCTTTCCAAAATCACCATCGCCTATGAGCCGGTGTGGGCCATCGGCACCGGGAAAACGGCGACGCCTGAGGACGCCGACGCGATACACGCGTATATACGCAAGGTGGTGGGAAAACTCTACGGGGCAGATGCGGCCGAGAAAATCATCATCCAGTACGGCGGGTCGGTAAAGGCCGATAACGCCGCGCTTCTTATGGCGAAGGAGAATATCGACGGGGCGCTGGTGGGCGGCGCGGCTCTTAAACCGGATACCTTTGTGCCGATTGCCAAATTCGGTTAATACCTGCTATTGTAATGGGCAGCATTTGGAGAAAAACCAAACGAAATTTCTCTCTGGTGTTTTTTTCCTTTGCTGCCCTTGTTGTCCTGGTAATTTCTCTTTATACCGGTTTTCTTGTCAATTCCATTTCCGGTTATCTGGAACAAAGCATTGAAGAATGGATACTTTCTTCAAGCCGTGCTTTGTCCAAACTGGTTACCGCAGAAGAACTTGAAGAATTACGTGTTCCCGAAGATATGAAGAAGCCTCTTTTTCGTAATATCCGGAACCGGCTTATTTCTTTTGGAAATCAACATCATGTGCTCTATGCCTTTTATTTCCGGATAAATGACCAGGGTTTGCAGCAGTACATTATAGATAATGACCTTGATCCGGCAACGATTGTGAACCTTGCAACCCCTCCAGAACCCATCGTTGAAGATGAAGTTTTACAGGTACTGAGTGACGGCATGCCGCGAGTAAAAAAACTGGGGCAGCATATCGCAAACTTTGACCATCTTATTTCATCCTATGCGCCGGTGATAAACATGGCCGGAAGAGTGGTTGCAATTGCGGGAGTAGATATCAGCGATGTTGAGCTTCTAAAGATTCACAGCCGGACTAAAATTCTGGCGGTTTTACTTATAATCTCGAACATTTTGATCATTAGTGCGGGTTTTGTAAGTTTTTATGCCCACCGCAGAAAGGAAAAAGAACGGAACGCGGCGCTTACACAGGCTGAAAACGCAAGCAGGGCAAAAAGTGATTTTCTTGCAAACATGAGCCACGAAATGCGCACCCCGATGAATGCAATAATCGGCATGACAAGTATTGCGAAGTTATCGGAAGATCCTGAAAAAAAAGAATATTGCCTTGGCAAAATCGATGAGGCGTCCAATCATCTTCTTGGAGTTATCAATGATATTTTGGACATGTCAAAAATTGAAGCAAACAAATTTGAACTTTCCCTTGCTGATTTCAGTTTTGAGAAGATGATTCAGAAAGTGGTTGATGTAAACAGCTTTAGAGTGGAGGAAAAACATCAGGGTTTTACGGTTCATATTGACCGGAATATTCCCGACCGGCTTTATGGCGATGACCAGCATCTTGCTCAGGTTATCACGAACCTGCTTTCCAATGCGGTAAAATTTACCCCGGAATTCGGTTCGATAACGCTTAATGCAGGGCTTGGAAAAGAGGAAAACGGTATTTATGAAATCAGTATCTGCGTTACCGATTCCGGAATAGGGATCAGCGCTGAACAGCAGGCGAGGCTTTTCTCATCTTTTGAACAAGCCGACTCAAGTACTTCCCGGAAATTCGGCGGCACGGGATTGGGGCTGGCGATTTCCAAACGTATTGTAGAAATGATGGGCGGTTCCATCCGTGTTGAATCGGAGCCGGGCAGGGGGTCAAACTTTATTTTTACCGTAAATCTTAAAAAGAGCGTTTCCAAACCGGATACAGAAATTTTACCTGATGCGGTAATTGCTGACAATATTCATAAGAATGAAAATGTCGATAATTTTGAAGGCCGTCATATTCTCCTTGCTGAGGATGTGGATATCAACCGGGAAATAATTTTTTCCCTCCTGGAGCCGACTCATCTGTCAATGGACTGTGCGGAAAACGGATCAAGGGCAGTAGAAATGTTTGCCGCAGCGCCTGACATTTACGATATGATCTTTATGGATATTCAAATGC
>JAISJS010000110.1 GCA_031261385.1 Treponema sp. | reverse complement strand
TCAAGTCTTTTTTACGGCGCGGCGCTTATTTTAACAAAAGGTTATATGCAGACCCTCTACGGCAAATACCGTTTTCTGGCTTCCTATAAATTATTCGGCGCAATTCCGTTTATGTTTGTCGTCCTGTTTCTCGGATTTTTGTTTGTATATTTGCTGATAAAATATACCCGCACCGGGCGGGAAATTTTTGCGATCGGCGCCAATGAGAGCGCCGCCTATTTATCCGGTATCAACGTCAAGCGGAGTAAGCTCAAATTTTTTGCGCTGAGCGGCGTACTGGTCAGCTTTGCCTGTATGGTGCTGCTGTCACGGATAAGCGGCGCCCAGGCTACCACCGGCATGGGTATGGAACTTTCGGCAATCGGAGCGGTAGTCATAGGCGGAACTTCGATAAACGGCGGAAAAGGCGGCGTTGTAGGCACCTTTTTCGGGGTAATTCTGCTCAGCATGATTTCCAATGCGATAAACATGCTCCATATCAGCGCCTATTATGAAGATATTGTATATGCTTTGGTGATCCTTATCGCCCTTGCAATAACCTATTTGCGTAAAATTACCTTGGAAAATCAGGAGGGCTGACATGTACCATATTGGAATGACCCAGTGGATAGCAGGCGATGAGGACCTTGAAACAAGCTGCAAGCGTCTGCAAAAATACGGCTACAACGGCATTGAATTTGCCGCCGAACCGCACAAACTTGACGCCGGTGTATGCGCTTCTCTTTTAAAAAAATACGGACTTGACTGCCGTTCGCTGTGCGGCCTTTATGACGAAAGCCGCGACCTTACCGGTTCGGGCGATACCGGCAAAAATGCCGTAAGCTATTTAAAAGACAGCGTTGATTTTGCCGTAAAAGTCGGCGCAAAGATCATCATTGTGGTTCCGTCTCCTGTCGGAAGGGTAGCGCCGCCCGAATGTAAATCCCCTGAAACGCTTTGGGCTTCGGCAATTAAAAATATAAGCGAGGCCGCAGATTATGCACAAAAAAATAATGTAAAACTCGCGATTGAACCCATCAACCGGTATGAAACCTATTTTGCCAACACCGCCGAAAAAGCCTATGCACTGGTAAAGGATATCAACCACCCTGCGGTCGGCATCATGGCCGATGTTTTTCACATGAGCCTTGAAGAACGCAATATACCGCAGAGCCTTTTGATGATTGCCGACAAACTTTTGCACGTGCATATCGCCGACAATACCCGGGAGCCCGCCGGACTTGGCCGTACCGATTTTAAGGAGATTATTTTAATGCTCAGGAAAATCGGCTACCAGGGCTCCCTTACCATGGAATATATGTTCCGCCTTGCCAATCCGTATAGCTCGCAATCGGTAAAAACCGACCCGGGCTTGATGGACCGATACGCGCAGCAATCGATCGATTATCTTAGAATGATAGAACGCAGTACCGGTGGCTGGTGATACCGGTAACTATTCGGTTACTATAGTATTATGTTGCCGCTACCATTTCACCCGATAATAAACGCCTGGTTTACCGAAACCTACGGTGAGCCTACGGCAGTACAGGCCGAGGCGTGGCCCCTTATCGAACAGGGTGAACATGTGCTGGCCCTGGCCCCAACAGGCAGCGGGAAAACCCTGACGGCATTTTTATCGGCTATTTCCCGGTTTTGTCCGGAGGGGAGCCTTTGTGCTGCGAAAGCGGCGGATGTTCCGGCAGACAGCGGCGGCGCCGCCTATTCCGCAGAACAGCTTACCGTTCTTTACATCTCTCCCCTTAAAGCGTTAAACGAAGATATCAAAAGAAATCTGCTGGAACCTTTGGCGGCTATTAAATCCCGTTTTGAAAAAGCCGGACTCCCCTTCCCGCCCATCCGGGTGGAAACCCGTTCGGGGGATACCCCCCAATCGGAACGGCGGCGCTTCCTTATCCATCCGCCGTCTATCCTGGCGCTGACCCCGGAAAGCCTTGCTATCCTCCTGCTCAACCCAAAAGGGAGGCAGGTACTTTCCACGGTTAAATATGTAATTCTTGATGAGATTCACGCGGTATTGGGAAACAAGCGGGGGAGTTTTTTAAGCTGCCAGATTGACCGGCTTGCCCTCATCGCAGGGGAGTTCCAGCGGGTAAGTCTTTCCGCCACGGTAAAGCCGCAGGAAGCGGCGGCGGAATTTGTCGGGGGCCTGCGAATAAAAAGCGGCGCTCATACCGGCGGCACAGGGACAGAAATTTTTGAAAAACGTACGGTCCGCATTGTCGCCCCCGCCTCCGAAAAGAACATTGATTTCAGGGTAGAATTTCCCGACGTAACCGAAGTTGAAACAAGGGACATCGAAAAAATCGGCCGCTACGGAAAACGCTACACAATGCTCATCAATTATATTTTAGCGCGGGTCTCCAATCATTCCACAATTTTGGTTTTTACCGATTCCCGCCGCAGGGCTGAACGGCTCTGTTATTTTCTCAACCAGGAAGGGGGCAATATCGCCTTTACCCATCACGGCTCCCTTTCAAAGGACTTGCGGCGCGCGGTGGAGCAGCGGCTTGTAGAAGGAACTCTGCCCTGTGTGGTGGCAACTTCTTCACTGGAACTTGGTATTGATATCGGCAGTGTTGATGAGGTGATCCTTGCGGGGAGTCCCGGCTCGGCGTCACAGGCTCTCCAGCGTATCGGGCGTTCGGGACACGGCGTCGGGAAAACAAGCAGGGGCAGCCTCTTTCCGTTTCACGGGATGGATCTGCTCCTTGCCACTGCAGTTGAGGGGGCAGTCCGGGATCGTGACATTGAAGATGTCCGCCCGATAGAAAATCCGCTTGATGTTTTGGCCCAGCTTATCCTGGCCCTCTGTGTTGAAAAGAAACGGAACATTGATGAACTTTATGAACTGCTTAAGGGATTTTATATTTTCCGCAGTCTTAACCGCTCTTCCTATGACCGTACCGTGAAGATGCTTGCCGGTCTCGGTGAAAACGGCCGTCTTCGTGAACTGAAACCCCGGATTTATTTTGACGCGGTAACAGGAGAACTTACCGCCCTGGATGGCGCCCTGCTTCTGCTTTATTCTTCAGGCGGCGTCATTGCCAACCGGGGACTTTATTCTTTACGGATTGCCGACGGCGCCAAAATCGGGGAACTTGATGAGGAGTTTGTCTGGGAACGCCGTATCGGGGACTGCTTCGATTTCGGCAGCCGCGGATGGCGCATTATTTCCATCAGCTCCGAATCTGTGGAAGTTGTACCGTTGGACAGCCCCGCGGATTTCATTCCGTTCTGGAAGGCCGACACGTTTTTCCGCAGTTCCAATCTGGCAAAGCGGGTCATCGCAATTCTCGATCAGTATAGTTTGCAAGGGAAAATTTCTGCGCCTGACAGCCTTAATCAGTTTCTCGCGTCTCAGGTAAAAGCGCAGGGAGCGGTCCCGCTTCCGGGAAGCGGCAACCTTACCATTGAGATTATCGACAGCCCGGGGGCACAGGGAGATTTTTATTCCGTAGTGATCCACAGTTTCCGCGGCGGGGCGATCAACTATCCGCTCTCCCTGGCCCTTTCCCGGGAACTTGAAGAAAAATTACAGCTTCGCCTTGAGGCCTTCCCCGATGATAACAGCATACTCCTCCTTATACCAAGACTTGGTGAAAAAAGCCTTCCCGGCGAAAACAGGACCTTCGCTTCTTCGCTTGAAAATTTGATACGCCGCAGTTTTACCGCATTAAATGAAACGGAAAGCGGCGGGACATTGATCAACGGATCTTTGATCCGCGGGGAGCGTCTTTTCAGAAAGGGACTGGAGTCATCCGGTGTTTTTGGCGCCATGTTCCGGGAAGCGGCTGAACGGAGTCTCCTCCTTCCCAAAGCAGGTTTTGGAAAACGTACCCCGCTGTGGATCATGCGGCAAAAATCCAAACGGCTTTTTGATGCGGTCTCCGGTGAAGGGAGTTTTCCCGTTACCGCCGAGGCATGGCGGAGCTGCCTTCTGGATATGTTTGATATGGACGGTTTCCGGGATCTCCTCTGCAGTATCGGGGAAGGCGCCGTTACGCTGTCATTCTTCCGCAGCTCTGCGCCAAGTCCCTTTTCCCGTGACACGGTCCGCCAGGAAACCAATACCCTGATATACGAAAGCGATGAGCGAAAGGATCTGTCACACACTGCCGCCATTCATGGCGAAGCGTCCCTTTCCGACAAGGTGATTGAAGGAGCCCTGGGTCATGCGGAGCTGCGGCCAAAATTGCAGCGTGAACTATGCGGCGATTTTACTTCCCGCCTCCGCAGGGAATTACCCGGCTGGGCGCCGGAAGACAGCCTCTCCCTTGCCGAATGGGTCAAGGAACGTATCGCCATCCCGCTTGACGAATGGGAAATTTTGAAAACTTCCCTTCCCGAAAATTTAAAAGATGAGCTTTCACGCGATGCAAGTCTTGAAAACAGAATTGTGATCATTAAAAGAGCAGGGGCAGATAGTTCCGCAGTGGTTCACCGCGAATGGAAAAATACCTGGGAAACCGAAGCTGCCGCCCTGCTTGGTCCCTGGCTCCGTTATGAAGGACCCCTTCCCCTCTCCCGGATACGTGAGGTTTTCGGCTTAAGCGCTGCTGAAGCGGAAGACGCTGTGGAAGCCCTCGTTGAAGCGGAGGAAGCTATCCGTGATGTTGAAATTACAATTCCGGAAGATACTGATACAGGCCAAACGTTATCCGCAATCTCAAACCTCGTTTGCGATCGTGAAAACCTTGAACTGCTCCTCAGGCTTTCGCGCAAAAAATCCCGGCCTATCATCAAGGAACGGCCTGTTAAAAGCCTGGTTCCCTTTCTTGCCCTGCATCAGGGTATTGCCGCCGCGCAAACAGCGCAGGCGCCGGCGAATGCCGGACCGGCGCCGTCAAATACCGCACTGCCGCATTCCATGCCCTGGAAAAGCCTTTTATGTCTTTCCGCTCCGGCAAAACTCTGGGAAACCGAATTTTTTACCGCCCGCTGTCCCGAATACAATCCTGAAATTCTCGACCGGGAAATACTTGAGGGAAAACTTGTCTGGTTTGGTGACGGGAAAGAGCGCGCCGGCTTCTGCGCCCCCGAAGATTTGGATCTGGTTTTAACAGACCCAAAAACCGGTACGCTTGATTCAGCCTTCTTTGACCGGCCCCGGGATTTTTGGGAAATAAAGGAAGCATTAAAACTCACCAGCAGATCCTGTGCCGGGGTGATATGGAAAGCGGTCTGGCTTTCTGAACTTACCGCAGATTCCTGGGAGCCGGTCCGCCGGGGCATAGAATTTGGTTTTATCCCAAAAGATTTAAAGGACGAAGCAGGTAACGATAAAACTTCGCCCGATGCGTTCCTGAACCCATCCCGCCCGCTGCGCCATATTCCCATCGCTTTACTAAACAAGTGGCGCGAAGGATCTCCGGTGCGAGGAAACTGGTTCTCTCTTTCCGAAGGCGGCGGGGAAGAAGCAGGGCAGACAAACGATCCCCTGGCTGAAGCGGAGCTAAACCGGGACCGTATCCGGCTGCTTCTGGATCGCTGGGGTATCCTCTGCCGTCCCCTGCTGGAACGGGAATCTCCTGCATTTTCCTGGTCTCATCTGCTTCCCGCCATGCGGCGCATGGAGCTTGCAGGGGAGCTTGTTGCAGGGCGTTTTTTTAGCGGCATCCATTCACTCCAGTTGGCCTCCCCGCGCATTATTAAGGATCTTGAGGCTGCCGAATCCAATACCGGCATGTACTGGATGAATGCAGCTGACCCTGCAAGCCCCGCAGGGCTTGATGTTGAAGGCCTTGATCCCCGCCTTCCCGCCAGGACAGCAACAAGCAGACTTTGTTTTAAGGGCGATGAACTTATTGCCGTCTCAAACAAAAGCGGCAAGGAACTGCACATTTTTATCGAACACGATGATCCATGCCTTGATGAAATAATAGCCGGTATTAAAATACCGCGCCTGCGTAAAGTACATCCGGAGAAAAAACTTGTTATTGAAAACATCAATGAAAAACCTGCGGCCACGGGAGAATATGCGTCAGTTTTTATCGCGACGGGTTTTGTTGCCGATCGGGGAAAATTATTTTTGTGGTAAACGGCGCAGATTGACTATGGATAACAAACATGATATACTGTAAATGTTATGGATACTATATTAAATAAAAATGGTGCGAAATACCCCGTCATCTCAAAAAAATTGTTCTGGGATATTCATTATGACAAGATAGATTATGATGATGATAAAAAACTGATTATTGAGCGGGTATTTTCTTTGGGATCAGAAAATGATGAAAGAGAATTATTTCGCTATTATGGAGAGGAGACTATAAAAAAGGTAGTTATCAATTTAAAATATTTGGATAAAAAAGTGCTGAATTATTTAAGTATAATACTGCATTTGAACAAGGAGGATTTTAGATGCTACGAAAAAAGTCAGTTGAAAAGTCCCTTTGGAATATCCTGATAAACCTGAATAAAAACAGTATATTCAATGACTATAATCTTGTCGGCGGTACTGCCTTATCGTTACAAATAGGGCATAGAATGTCTGATGATATTGATTTATTTACCGATAAAAAATTTGATAAATTTAAAATACTTGATTATTTTAACAAGAATTACAGGGGCTTTGAAATTGGCAATGAATCAGATATATTTTTAAATATATTTGTGGACAATAATAAAATTGATTTTTTGAAATATGATTATCCCTTGCTGGAAAAACCCAAAATAGAAGAAGGGGTCAGATTTATGGGAATAAAAGATATATCAGCGATGAAGTTATCGGCGATTGCGGGGAGCGGAGATCGGCCAAAGGATTTTATTGATATATATTACCTGATAAAATATAACAATGTAAAATTATCAGATATGTTTAATTATTATAAGGAAAAATTTAATCAAAAGGATATAAGTCATGTTAAAAGAAGTATTTCATATTTTGGTGATTGTGAAGAAAAAGAATGGGCAAAAGTTAAATTAATAACTGATACATTGGATGTTAATGAAATAAAAAACTTTTTAACTAAAGAAGTAGATAATTATTGTAATGACAATATTAAATATAAACCCAAAAAATGATAACTGAATCCTTTCACAGCTCAACCGGTTTACATATCCAGCCCATAAACAAGAATCTTTGCTTCCCTCCCCCGGACCCTGCCCGAAAATATTTTCCTGCAGGGGAAATCATCCTTGACTGCAAGGTAGGTTGTCTCATCCATCAGAATTGATACGGGGGCGGAGCGGGTCAGGGATTCAAGGCGGCTTGCAATGTTGACCGCGTCGCCGAGGACCGTATATTCCTGCCGCCGCACTGAACCCACTACACCGGCAAATACGGTTCCGGTAGCAATTCCGATTCCCGCCCTCAGCGGCTCTTCAAGAAATTCGGGACGCACATCGTTAAAGGTTTGCAGGTAATTTTGTATCTCCTGAGCAGCCTGTACCGCATTCAGCGGATCGGTAGCGGTAGCGATCGGCGCCCCAAAGGTTGCCAAAAGGCCGTCGCCTATCATTTTATTGACGCTTCCCTTGCATCCGTATATCAGGTCCATAATATCGGTGAACACATCGTTAAGCAGGCCCGCAAAAAGATCCGGGTCAAGTCCCTCGGCTATCCGCGTTGAACCGCGGATGTCAAAAAATAATACCGTTACTTTCCGTTTTCCGGTTTCAAGCGGGTTTTTTCCGGTCTCCTGTACATAGTTCACAACATCTTCGCTCATGTACCGGGAAAGGAGCATGGTATCAGAAATTAAATTCCTCCGCTCTTCCCGTATCTGCAGCCGTTCCGATTTAAGCTGATTGAAAAAAATTTTAAACGAATCGATAAGGTCTGATCGGGAAGTTATCATACCGTAGTACCCCATGATCCTGTCATCTTCCCGCCAGGGTATGGCGTCAATAAGACAGGGAATAGGAGTTCCGTCCCTGCGCTTCAGGATCAGGGGATATTGATGGACCACGCCCTTTTCTTCAATTATTTTTTGATATGCGGGACGATCTTCCTGCGATTCAAATGTTTTTGTAACCTCAAGGCCGGAAAATTCATCCTGCGTATAGCCCAGCAATTTTGTTAGAGCTGAATTCACTTTGAGAAATTTTCCATCCCGGGTAGTTATAAACATCGCTTCCCGCGAAAACCGGAAAAAACTTTCATAAATACTGATCATACGTTTTCATCCGTATTTTCCCGGCGGGGAAACAGCAGGCTGAATTCGCAATACGATCCGGAACGTGATTTTAAGGAAAGTTTACCGCCCATCGTTCTGATTTTTTCCTTTAC
>JAISJS010000100.1 GCA_031261385.1 Treponema sp. | reverse complement strand
ATGTCCCTGCGGGACGATGTGCTTGCCGCTTTCCATGAGGGAACCTGGTATGTGATGATCCGGGGGGTACTTGCTCCACAGGGTGTTTCCCTTACTAACGACGACAGCGCGGTAGAAAAAATTTATGCCGCCTGTAACAGTATTACTGCGGAGAAATCCGGCCTTACATTTGTTTACTCGGGGGTCCCTTTTCACAGTTATGCAAGCTCTTCAAGCGCCCAGCGGGAAATATCCCTGATCAGCACCATTACTTTAATTATCATCATACTTCTCTTTCTGTATATATTCCGTTCTCCCTTGCCGGTTTTTGTTTCTGTTTTGGCGGCGGGGCTTTCGGTTGTATCGGCAATCACATCGGCGCTGCTTTTTTTCCGGGAAGTACATATCCTAACCTTTGTGTTCGGTACCACCCTGATTGGCACCTGTGTCGATTATTCCATCCATTTTTTTATACACTGGCGGGCCAATAGGAATGTAAAAAACGGCGGCGAAATTCGTTCCCTTATTTTCCGGGGCATCGCCTTGAGTTTTGTTTCCACCGCAATCTGCTTTATCTCCCTCCTCTTTGCCCCCTTTGTCATTTTAAAACAATTTGCAGTTTTTTCCCTCTGCGGTCTGTTGAATTCCTTCTTAACCGTAACCTGTCTGTATCCCCACATTAAAATGCCGACGCAGAAAAAAAGTCCGCCCCAGCTTTTCCGCCCTGTTCCTTCTCCGCTGAAAAGGGCCGCCCTGTTCGGCATCCCTGTAATATTCCTGTTTCTGCTCTTTCTGAACAGGGGAAGCTTAAAAATTGAAAATAACATCGGCAGCCTGTATACCATGCCGGCCTTTCTCATGGAATCGGAAAAAACCGCCGCCGTTGTTTTGGATCACGGTTCCGCAGGCTGGTACTTTATTGTTGCCGGTTCTGTTCCCGAAGAAACACTGGAGCGGGAGGAACTTTTGCGGGAACGGCTTGAAGCGGAAGCGGCGGAGGGTAACCTGGGGTCCTATTTAGCCGCGTCACTTTTTATACCTTCAATGGAAACACAGAAAAGAAATTATAAGGCCGCAGAAAAGCTGATCCCGCTTGCGGAAGATCAGTTTGCATACCTGGGTTTTCCACCGGAAACCGCCGCAGAATTCAGCCGGGACTTTGTTGAAGCCCGGAATCAATACGCCGTTCCCGGCGGAGATATCCCCCCATACCTTGCGGAGATTATTTCAAAACTCTGGATCGGCAGGGCCGGTGAATCCTACTATTCCTGCGTGCTTCCCCTTCACGCCAAAAACGAGGATCGATTCAGGCAGATTGCAAAGGAACTTGACGGGGTGTATTTTGTAAACAAGGTAAAGGATACAGGGGTGGAACTGGATTCCCTGACCCGTATCATGCTGCTGCTTTTCCTTGCCGCGTATATCATTATCGCCGTAATGATAAAAATATTTTATCCGTGGAAGCAAACCCTGCGAATATGTATAATCCCCTTTCTGCTGATCCTGGTAAGCCTGACGGTCCTTGCGTGCAGTAACATTCCGGTGGGGTTCTTTTCTGCGATGGGACTTATCCTGGTCTTTGGCCTTGGCCTGGATTATATGTTCTACATAACGGAAAGTGAAAAACAGGAAGATATACATTCCCTTACGGTTTTGGCAATCTTCCTGTCATTTGCAACTACCGCCCTTTCATTCGGGGCGCTGGCATTGAGCAGTTTTGTCCCGGTTCACATTTTTGGGCTTACGGTTTTTTCGGGACTCACCACAGCGTTTATTTCGGCGATGCTTGTCTCTGGCAGTGATTCTGCGGAAAACCAGCGGATCACCGGCCTAAACGAAAAAGGCAGACACACCGCAAGCATAAAAAAGTCAGCTCGATCATCTCCCAATTCGTAAAGAAAAAAACTCATGCCCATTTCGCAGCCGGGACCTCCCAAATGATGGGGGCTGTTTTCGGCGGCAAAGGACGGAACCTGTTCCATGCCCCATACCGCAAGCCCCTTCGCCTTGAGGTAAGATTCCTTTAATACCCAAATGTGATAGAACCGGTTGATCCGTTCCCGGCTGCCGGCCCCTGCGGCGATATACTTCTGCTCCGGCAGGGAGAAAAAACGGCGGGCGATTCCTTCACGGTTTTTGGCGGGATGCACCTGCTGAATATCACAGCCCACCCGTACTGCGGTGTTTTGCGAATCCCCCGCATAATAGGTTGCGGCGGCTGCCCGTTCTGAATGGGATATGCTGAAATCCGCATGACGGTCCCCAAAGTAGGGCCGCCCTCCTTCTTCGGTATGAATGGGACTTGTGGACGAAAGGGATGTCCCGTCCAGCAAACTCAGAATACGTCTGCCCTCATCATGGAGGGTCCGATTTGACAGAGGCCGGTTGCCGTAAGGTCCCACATCGTTTGACAAAAGGGATAATCCTATATAGAATGGGCTCATATTTCGATTATGGATAAATATTTTATTGGAAGAAGCCTGCTGGTGGGCATCATGATCATCCTCGGCGCGGTTTCCTGCGCGACAATACCGAAGGCTTCTCCCTATTCGCCGGTATATATTACCGACCGTTCAAAATATATCCTGCTGCCTCCTTCGGATATTGAAGTTTCCCTTGATATGCCCCAGCAGATTGCGGGGCGTTATGGAAAACAGGAATTTGTCATGGACGCCTGGGCACTGGCCGACGAAGACGGGATCAATCTGGCGCTCCTGAACAGTTTTGGCGCCAACATGGGGGAACTCAAATTCAGCGATGGGACCCTTTCTTTTTCTTCACCCCTGCTGCCATCTTCAATCAAACCCGAATATATCGTAGCAGATTTCCAGTTCTGTTTCTACCGTGTTGACGCCCTTGCGGAAGCCCTCAAAGCTTGCGGCCTTAATCTTTTGGTGGAACAGCGGCATATCGAAAATGAAGGTTCTGTCGAAATACGTACCATCACCGAGGACAAAAAGATCATCATCGAAATTGAAAAGACAGTTACCGCAGTGCGCTACCGGAACCTCCTGCGGGGATACGCCTATACTCTGGGAGGCGCATTCTGATGAGGATTTACCTTTCCCCGCCGGGGCTGCTGTGCTGCGCCGGTACTGACCGGGATCAGGTGTTTGATGCCGCCCTCTGCGGGGATCAAGGTGGGATAGTGCCGGTATGTCTTTTTGGAGAAAAAACTTTTCCGGTTGGACGCATCGACGGAGAACTTCCCATGGTGGGGCCGTCGGCTGCTGACACGGCTTTTGCCACAGCCTATACCACGGACACCCGGCTCCTTCGTATTGCCGATGCGGCGCTGGAACAGATACGACCCTATGTTGAACAGGCGATTATCACCTATGGGAAAAGCCGCATCGCTG
>JAISJS010000057.1 GCA_031261385.1 Treponema sp. | reverse complement strand
TTAAGGTGATGGGTGGAATTGGCGTCCGCCACGATAATCTTCTTGCCGGACAGCGCTTCGGCAGCCGGTTTGCCTGCGGACTCCTTATCCTTGCCGCCTCCCGCCCAAACTGCCGCCGGAACCAGCATCAGAGCCAGTAAAAAACATCCTAAAATCCTGTTCTTTTTCATGTTCATAAACACTCCTTTTTATACCCTAGTAAAACTAGTGATATTATATTATACATTCATAGAGGAATAGTTGTCAACAGGATAAAATGGTGTCAGTCATAACATCGTAAACTTAAGGAAGAATATATAACCACGAAGTCGAAAAAGTTAAAGAAGGGAAAAGAAAAGAGGCTATTACCTCTTAAAAACTTATTCGACTGCGAACCAAAGGTTCGATTCGACTTTGCGGTTAAAAACTCTTAAGTTTATGATGTTGTGTCAGTCACCACTTTTTTTCTCGTTGCTTATTTCTTATCAAATTGGTATGTTTTAGGTATTCAATAATGAGGGGAGAAGTGGGCGAAGAACTGTTACGTTTGGAGGGAATTAAAAAGCGGTTTGGATCAACCGAGGTACTCTGCGGGCTCGATCTTTCCGTTGGCCGGGGAGAATTTATCACCCTTCTTGGATCCTCCGGGTGCGGCAAAACTACCACGTTACGGATAATTGCAGGGCTTGAGGAAGCCGATTCGGGCAGGGTTTTTCTTGAAGGGCGGGATGTAACGGAAAATTCTCCCGACAAGCGGGATGTCAACATGGTCTTTCAAAATTACGCCCTGTTTCCCCACATGAATGTTGAGCAGAATGTCGGTTACAGCCTCCGCCTTGAGCGCCGCCCAAAGAGTGAAATAAAAAAGGCCGCCGCCGAAGCCCTGGCCCTGGTACAGCTTTCCGGATATGAAAAACGACGGCCCGATGAACTTTCCGGCGGCCAGCGCCAGCGGGTTGCCGTTGCCCGTGCGGTGATAAACAAGCCCAAAGTGCTGCTCCTTGACGAACCGCTTGGGGCCCTCGATCTCCAGCTCCGCCGCCTTATGCAGATCGAACTTAAACGCCTGCAGCAGCAGCTGGGCATCACTTTTATCTATATTACGCACGATCAGGAAGAAGCCCTTACCATGTCCGACCGGATCGCCGTTATGCGAAACGGCCTCTTTGAACAGATTGGCAGCGCCGCCGACGTGTACAACAGACCCAAAACAAGCTTTGTAGCGCAGTTTGTCGGAAACGCAAACATCATAAAGGGAACCGTCGTCTCCCGGGAAACTGCAGACGGCAAAGATATTGTGATTTTTGACCATCCTGCAGGACGGGCCAGAGTTGCTTCTCCTGCCGCAAACGGCAGCGAAAACGGCCTGGACAGCGGACAAGAGATCACCGCAGGGCAGGATATTACCGTGGCGGTCCGGGGGGAACAGCTTGTTCTGTCCCCGGCGGAAAATGAAGCGGAAAATCAAGCGGCCGGCGGCTTTTCCCTTTCGGCAACGGTTACCGGAAAAAGTTTTGCCGGCGGTATGCTGCGGATTACAGCCCGGCTCAAAGGCGGCGAAGAAGTCACGGCAAACCGCCACGGTATTGACGCACCGGTCAACATTGGCGACCAGGTGCGGGTCAGCTGGCTTTCCCCGGAACACGGGGTAATAGTAGACAGCAATCTGCCTGCGGACCGTGAACCATGAAAAAAAATTTATCCGCACGCTCCAAACTGCGCTTTAATCCCGGCGCAGCGCTGCCCATGTACCTTTTTACCCTGGCCTTTGTCCTTTTTCCGCTGATCTACATGCTCGCGTTAAGCTTCATGCGCCGGGAAGGCGCCTGGGGGGTGAGCGCGGCGTTCAGTCTCCGCAACTATGCACGTATCCTCGATCCGGTATACCTCGAAACATTCCGGCAGTCGATAAAGCTGGCCCTGATCAGCACCGCCCTGGTGATCCTCTTTGGTTACCCCGCAGGCTACTACATGGCCCGTTTAAGTCCCGCATGGCGGGCGCGGGTCATGCTGCTTTTGATCATCCCGTTCTGGACCAGTTCTCTGATGCGGCTCTACGGATGGATGATCGTATTCCGGGCAAACGGTACGCTGGATACGATACTCCTTCACCTCGGCCTTATAGAAGAACCCCTGCGCTTACTGTATACCTACCCTGCCGTCGTTACCGGCATGGTGTACAGCCTGTGTCCGTTTATGATCTATTCGGTTTTTGCAAGCGCGGAAAAACTCGACCGCGGCTTGGTGGAAGCTTCCCGTGTTTTGGGCGCATCCCGCCTGCAGGCCTTCTTCAGCGTCAGCTTTCCCCTCACCATGCCGGGGCTTTTTTCCGGAATCATCCTCACCTTTATCCCGTCTATGGGACTGTTTTTTATCGCCGACATTTTGGGCGGCAACAAAGTTGTCCTTGTCGGAAACGTTATCCAGGAACAGTTGATGAAAGCCCATGACTGGCCTTTTGCCGCCGCCCTCAGTGTCGTGCTGATGGCGCTGACCAGCATTTTTCTTTTCCTGTACCGTAAAGCCACCCGTTCCGCATCGCTTGAGGGGCTGGTATGAAAAAAGTCCGGATATTCCCCATATACATCGCCCTGCTGCTGATAATCATGTATATACCGATTTTATTGGTGATTATCTATTCGTTTAACGGGAGCCGCTTAAGCTCGGTGTGGAGCGGCTTTACCCTCAGCTGGTACCGGGATTTGTTCCGGGATCGTTCGATGTTCGAGGCATTGCGGAACAGCGCCGTTCTTGCGGTTCTTTCAAGCCTTGCTGCGGCGGTCATCGGAACCCTTGGCGCCTATGGCTCTGCAAATGGGCGCCTCAGATCCCGGCCCGCAGGGAACGTGAGGCACGGTAGCGCCATGTACAGCGGCGCCATGGAATACCTTGCCATTCTCCCCATCATGACGCCGGAGATCATTTTGGGCATGGTTTTTCTCGCGTTCTTTTCACTCCTCGGCCTCCCCTTCGGAATGACTACCCTGGTTATCGCCCACACGGCGTTTTGCATTCCGTACACCTACCTTTTGGTCAAGGCGCGGCTTGCCGGTCTCGACAAAAGTTATGCGGAAGCTGCCCGGGTTTTGGGCGCAGGCAGTATGCGGGCGTTCCGCGACATCACGTTCCCGTTGATACTTCCTGCGGTTATTTCCGGTATACTGCTTTCGTTTGCCATGAGTTTTGATGATGTAATAGTCAGCGTATTTGTTACCGGGGTTAACACCAACACCCTGCCCATAAAAATTTATTCGCAAATGAGAACCGGCGTTACGCCGAAAACCAACGCACTGTGTACATTGCTGTTCGCCGCCACGGTTCTGCTGGGCCTTTTATCCGCATACCTGGCCCGGCCGCGCCGCAGCTCCGTCAGTAAAGAAATAAATATCACGCAAAGCAAAGGAGAAATCACATGAAGAAAGAGAAAATCGCAAAGCCGCTATTGGTACTGCTTGCAGCACTGATCCTCATTCCCGTTCTGTCCGCCGTTTTGGCGTGCAGGAAAGGGCCGGTATTAACCCTCTATACCTGGGAGGGAATGTTCCCCCAGGAAGTCCTCGACGGATTTGAAAAGGACACCGGCATCAAAATCAACTATGTCAATTTTGATACTGATGAAACCATGCTCACCAAACTTGAAGCAGCTAAAGGCGGCGATTACGATCTGGTCATTGCCGATGATTATATCATCGAAACTGCCATCAGCTCCGGTCTTGCCCAAAAAATCGACAAGAGCCGCATTGCCAATTATGCCAACATCAACCCGATTTATCAAAAACAGTTTTATGATCCAAAAGATGACTATACGATCCCGTACGGCGCCGGCGTGCAGACCATTGTTTATGATCCTGCAAAGATAAAAATTGATGTCACCGGTTATGCCGATCTTTGGGCGCCTTCCTTTAAAAACAACATCGGGATTATCGCAAACTTCCGGGTAATCAACGGCATGGCCCTCAAGGTAACCGGCCAAAGCTACAATACCGAAGACCTTTTAGCCATTCAGCGGGCAGGAAACCTGCTGTTGAGCCTTGCGCCGAATATCCGCCTCATCCGCGATGACGACCTTCAGAACGATCTTGTTTCCGGGGAAATAACAGCGGCGGTCATGTATACCTCCCAGGTAACACAGGCAAAAATGGAAAAGCCGGATCTGCAAGTGGTGTTTCCCCAGGAGGGAATCGGCTTCGGCATCATGGCGGGTTTTATTCCGGGCAAAGCGCCGAACGCCGATGCCGCCTATGCGTTTCTCAATTATATCCTCGACGCGGAACGGGGCGCCCGCTGTTTTGAAGCGCTGGGGTATTACAGCACCTTCTCCGCTTCCGATCCTTACATCGCGGAAGAATATAAGGAGTTCCTCACGCTCCCCAAAGGGTTCAATACCAATATGGAGATGATCCAAAACATCGGCGAAGATGCGGAAGCGGCCCATGAGTTAATCTGGACAGCATTTAAGGCCGCTGCAGGGCAATAATGGTCATTGATTTTCACGCGCATATATACCCCGAAAAAATTGCCGCGAAAGCCGTGGCAAGTATAGAGGAATTTTACAAAATAAAGATGCAGAACGATGGAACCCCCGAAGGCCTCCTTGAAAGCGGGCGGCGGGGGGGCATCGACCGTTTCGTCGTTTTTTCCGCCGCCGCCACTGCGGAACGGGTAGCGAGCATCAACGACTACATCGCTAAGGTCTGTAAAGACCAGGTCTGCAAAGAGCAGGCAGGTAAACCTATCGAATTTATCGGTTTTGGAACCCTGCACCCTGACCTGAAAGATCCCGGCGCAGAAATTGAACGGCTCATGGGCCTGGGCCTTGTGGGGATCAAACTCCACCCCGATATGCAAAAGTTCAATATCGACGACGAGCGGATGATGAAAATATACGCCCTGCTGGAAGGAAAGCTCCCCGTGGTGTTTCACAGCGGGGATTACCGCTACCCCTTTTCCCACCCGGCGCGGCTTGCCAAAGTTCTGGACAAGTTCCCCAAACTTACCGTCGTAGCGGCCCATTTCGGCGGCTGGTCACTTTTTGACCTTGCCCTGGAATACTTCCGCAGCCGGCATTGTTACCTTGACGTTTCCAGTTCCATCCCCTTTCTCGGCCTGCGCCGCGCGGAAGAACTTATCGGCATCTATGGGGCGGAGCGGATTTTATTCGGTTCCGATTACCCCATGTGGGACCCCGCCGTCTGCCTTGAGGAGTTCAACAAACTCAAGCTAAAGGACGCCGACAGGGAATTAATTCTTTGTGGAAACGCCCGGCGCCTTTTAGGCGCAAACCGGAAGGTTTAACCACGAACAACACGAACAAGACGAATTTTTTTATGTTTTATTGACATTCGCTCATTTTGCGGATTATAGTTATTTATACTCGTTGAGTATAAAAAAGTTAGAAAAGTAAGGAGTTTTTTATGAGCAAAGGTATTGGTAATTTGATTTGGCAGATTTCAGTCGCACTGTATCTGCTCGCAAACGGGGTTTTGGGGCTCCAGAAAAATGGAGGGGATTTTAAAATCATTTATTCTTCCATATTCAAAGGGGATGTTTCCATTTTTGTTGTTATCACGGCTATAATTGCCCTGGTGGCAGGAGTTGCCCTTCTTTTGGAGCTTTTTGAAATTAAACTGAGCTTCCTTGATACGTTAATTTTAATTGTAGCCATAGTATGGGTGGTTTATATCGTCTTTGAAATTATTTCCGCAATATCCGGCAATGGGTATACCGGTATTACCGGCCGTGGATTAAGTTTCGCAAAAAATTTCTGGTACACGATTCAACTGTTGGCCGTTCACCTTATCGTGCTGTCGTCTCTGTTGACCGCAAGCAAGAAATTTGGCTGATCGTTAAGCCCTGTTATGCAGTACCGAAAAATCGGAAAAACCGGCCTTGAAGCCGGCATAATAGGGCTCGGGGGCGGCCCCCTTGCAGAAATTTCCGCTGCGGAAGTGGACGCGATAATAGGGACCGCCCTGGAAAACGGCGTCAATATCCTTGATTGTTTTATGCCCGGAACAGAAGTCCGGAACACCATCGGCAAAGCAATAAAGGGTAAACGCGAAAAGATCCTTATCCAGGGCCACATCGGCTCCACCGACATACACGAGCAAAACGATGTAAGCCGGGACCTTCCTACCTGTAAAAAATATTTTGAAAGTCTTCTTACCGACATCGGCACCGATTATATTGATATCGGGATGTTCTTTTTTGTCGATACAAAAGAAGATTTTTCCGCGGTCTTTGAAACGGACCTTTTGGAATACGCCCAAAAATTAAAAGAGCGGGGAATTATCCGGGCTATCGGGGCAAGCTGCCACAACAGCGTGACTGCCCGCCGCATTGTGGAAACAGGCGCCGTCGATCTCCTCATGTTCAGCGTTAACCCCGTCTTTGACATGACCCCGACCGAATCAGATATCTACGAACTCCTTGGAGAAGAAAACAAGGCCCTTAATTATAATTTTAATCTTAAAATCGAGGCGGGCCGCGCCGCCCTTTATAAACTTTGCGCAGAAAAAGAGGTGGGCATCACCGTGATGAAAACCTTCTGCGCAGGCAAGCTCCTCTCCAAAGATCTCACCCCGTTCTCAGCTCCGATGACCGTGCACCAGTGTATTCACTATGCACTCACCCGGCCCGCAGTTGTCAGCACCCTTATCGGCTGCAAAAACCGTGACGAAATTCTGGAAGCCCTCCGCTACCTCGAATTAAGTGACGCAGAAAAAGATTACAGTTCCATTATCGAAACCTACCAGAAAGATTTCCGCGGAAACTGCATGTACTGTAACCACTGCCTCCCCTGCCCTTCTGTTATCGACGTTGCCGCAGTTACAAAATATCTGGACATCGCCATATCATCCAATGGGCACATCGCAAGCAGTACGATTCAGCATTACAAGGCCCTGGATAAACACGGCTCCGACTGCATAGGCTGCGGAAGCTGCGAAAAACGCTG
>JAISJS010000020.1 GCA_031261385.1 Treponema sp. | reverse complement strand
GAATCACAGTCATGGGTAACAATTTTTTCTCTGTGTAGTATTTTCGGACCGAATTTGTTTTCCAATTCTTTCCGGTTCATTTCCCGGTGACAGCCCGTGGCGATCAGAATCGTAATATCCGCATCAGGGCTGCCACGGCGGATCTCTGCCAGCATCCCGGGTATGATAATTTTGCTGGGAACCGGCCGGGTATGATCACTTGCAAGCAGAACGATATTCTTTTTGCCTGCGGCCAGTTCCGAAAGCCGTTTTGAACCGATGGGGTTCGCCAACGATTCATCTACCAGCGCTTCCCGGGTTTTTCCCGGCTGATGTTGATTTATCCTGGATACCAATTCACCTTTAAACCGGCCGGCGGGAAAGGTATAGGTTAAAAAATCATTTCCATAGGGAAATGAAACAACACGGGCCATTTTATCCGGCGATCCTCCAGGAGCCTGTGGCTCCTAGCTCATCATCCTGATAAGGGAAAAGTCGCCCGCCGCCGCCGCCCTGATAATGGGCCCCATATATTCATCTACCAGTGCGGCAGTCATGGGCGCCGGCATATTTTTCAGCTTCATCTCCAGTTGGGGATCCTTTGCCGCTTCGAGAATTTTAGTGATATAGCCATCGTTCCATTTGGGAAGATCCTTAAGGGCGGCAGGCGCGCCGATGGCTTTACCAAAGGCAGCCATTCCTTTGGCAAAAGCAATACCCAAATCCCTGCCGGAAAGCCTGTCCGGATCTTCAGAAACATAACCGTACTTCCTGAAGATGTTCCCTGTCAGCCGTAATTGTTTTTCAATCACCGGGGCAAAGAACACCGCATAGTAGGGGTTCATCAGGCCGCAGGCGGTTCCGTGGCCGGTAAGATCAACCAGAGAGAAACTGGTCATGTGGGGGCCGTGGGTACCCCCAATCATGATGGCATACCCTCCCAGATCGGTGGACATGCCGATAGCTTCCCGCGCCTCCATGTCCCCGGGATCCTTTATCACTCGCGGGGCGTACTTCACGGTCAGTTCCACCGCGGTTTCCGTCAGGGAAGCGGCAAGATCATATTTTTCCTTTGGCGTTCCTGCAGGAAGTCCTGAAAAAACTTCAAAACAGTGGGCAATGGAGTCCAGCGCGCCGTCAATCGTCACGGGGATGGGCATGGAAGCAGTTAGCTCGTAGTCGAAAACACTGTAGAGGGGCACAATAGCCTCATCCACCACAAGCTTCTTCTGCCCGATAACCGGATCGGTAATGTTGGAATACCTGGTAAGGTGTGCGCCGGAACTGGCGGCAGTCTCCACCGCAATAAGCGGATAGAGTTTTTTACCGGTTGTTTTCAGCGCTTCGGAAACGATGCCGGTCCCAAACCAGTGATCCGCCTCGGGGCTTATTTCGCCGCCCAGGACTGCAAGAACGTTCGCCGCCTTGCAGGCGTCAATGGTAGAGCCGCCGCCCACAGCGATGATCACATCGGGCTTATGGTGCAGAATATACGTTTCAATGCGGTACACGTCGGCCCGCGGCGCATTGGGCCCGGCGCCGGGAACAACAACTCCCCCCGCAAGGGAAAGCCCCGCCTCTTTGAGAGAATCAGTAACCGCATCGGCAAGGCCCTTGATACGTCCGGCATTGCAAACGACTAACGCCAAACACGGTTCAGAACTTTTCCTGCCGGGGACGGCGCTTCCCGCAGAAACAGCAGGTATCTCTCCCGCCTTTTTTGCCAGCTTTCCAAGCTGCGGCAATACGCCCCTGCCGAATATATAGGTATCGCCCTTCCATTGTGATAACAAATTCTTTGCCTTTAAAAATAATTCATCCATGACAAACTCCCTATTCAAAATGGCGGATGTGGGCGATGTCATTCCCCATGTCGCAGTCGGTATTATCATCGACGATGATATCGATCACATAGGGACCTTTGGCTGCGGCGGCATTTGCAAGCGCCGTTTCCAGTTCCGTATAGGTAAAGACCCGCTCAGCCTTGCAGGCAAAACCTTCAGCGATCTTCACATAGTCCATAAGGCCCTTGTTTTCCTTCATCGCAACCTGGTACTCATAGCCGTAGGCGTATTTCTGGTTCTGCCTGATAAGGCCAAGGTATGCGTTGTTGATGATCAGTACCGCCACCGGTAAATTGTACGCCGCAGCAACGCCGAGCTCCTCCACCAAAAAAGTAAAACCAAAATCCCCGATAAGGCACACGGTTTTGGCGCCCGATCCTGCGACGGCCCCAATGGCGGCGGGAATATCGTACCCCAGCGTTCCCGCGCCCCCCGACGGAAAATATTTCCGGGGTTTGTTGATACGCTGATACTGACCGCTCCAAATCTGGGTAATGCCGCACCCGGTGGTAAACTGGGTTTCATCATCAAAAGCCTGATTTATCAGTTCAAAAACTTCCCGGGGATCCATCACCTGTTTGGTTTGATCGGGGATATGGATAAATTTTTTCCGCGCATCACGGTAAGGCTGCGCGGGATCGTTTCGTTTGCGTTTCGGCCCTGCGGCCTTTGCAGCCTCAAGCAGCATGGGGACCGCGTCAGCCGCATCGGCGCGTATGCCCAATTCAGTTTTGATGATCTTGCCGATCTCTTTTGGGTCGATATCAATATGGATAAATGTCCGCTCCCCCTGATACACCGCCGTATTCCCCGTATGCCGGTCGGTAAAACGGCAGCCAATGCCCAAAACCAGGTCCGATGCAAGAAAAACATCGTTTCCGCTTGACGCCGCCCCAACCTGTATCCCCATCTGCCCCGCGTTCAGCGGATGGGCAACGGGAACGCCGCCCTTCGCCATATACGTAGTAATCACCGGAACATCCACGTATTCGGCAAATTCAAGCAGGGCCTTTTCGGCTTTTGCAAGAATAACCCCGCCGCCCATAATGATAACGGGGTTCTTTGCACGGTCGATAAGTTTTACCGCCTTTTCAATCAGCGCCATATCCGGTTTTGGTATTGCAAATTTTGAAGGTATATAGGAATCAATATCAAATTCGATTTCGGCATTCTGCACATCAAGGGGAAGATCGATGAGCACCGGGCCCGGCCGGCCCGAGACGGCGGCCTCAAACGCAGCCTGAAATATTTCGGGAACCTTTGCCGCTTCGGTAATGCACCAGGATTTTTTTGTTACCGTCATTGCAATCTTCGCAATATCCACGCACTGGAAAGCCCCCTTGCCGAGCTGGGCGGTGACCGCCTGTCCGGTAATCGCCACAAGCGGAATCGAATCCTGCCAGGCGGTATACAGGCCCGTGACAAAGTTCGTCGCGCCGGGACCTGAGGTGCAGATCGCCAGGGCCAGCTTCCCGCTTGCACGGTAATAGCCGTCCGCCGCATGAACCGCCGCTTCCTCATGACGCATAAGGTAGTGCTTTATCGGGGCGTCTTTAAGGTATTTGTATAACCCGTTAATCCCCGCGCCGGGAATTCCAAAGGCGACAGTAATCCCCTCTTTTTCAAAAATTTTTACAATCGCTTCTGATACAATCATGCTCTATCCTCCATAAATTAAATTCTGATTATCAGTTTCCGTTGAGCTCACCCCAGCCCTCATAGGCCCAGGGAGCTTCACCGCCGGGACCGGGAAATATTTCGTCAATGCGATCCATTGCCGCCTTGCTCAAAGTAATATCTGCGGCGTGAATAAGGTCTGCAAGGTCCTCTTTCGTGCAGGGGCCGATGATCGAGGAGCAGATATCCGGGTTTGCCAGCTGCCAGGCAATGGTGACGGCGCCCACACTCTCCCCGATATCATGGCAGAGCTTTGCATATTCGGTCAGCTGAGGCCGGTATTTTTCGGTCACCCGCTGCGCTTCGTCGCTCAATGGCCGTTTCGCAGGCTCCAGAACATCAACGCCAAGCACTCCCCGGTACAGCGGACTAAATATCGTAATCCCAATACCCTGATCACGGGCCATCGGGAGTATCTCCAGTTCCGGCTCGCGTATCAACGGATTATACACATGCTGCTCATTCACGATACCCATAAAATTACGTCTGCGGGCAGCCTCATTGGCCTTCATGATTTCCCATGCCGCCCCGTTGCTGCTGCCGATGTAATCAGCCTGCCCGGAACGCACAAGGCCTTCATACGCCTCCCAAGCCTCGTCCCAGGTGGTGCGTTTGGCAATATCGTGCATCAGATACAGTTCCACATGATCCGTTTGCAGGCGTTTGAGGGATTCCTTAACATGACGGCGTACCTTGTAAAGCGAAATATTCGGCGCCTGATTCGGTCCGTCATACACATTATCTTTCTGCAGATGACCTGACTTGGTGCTGATAATGGTACGCTCCCGCCGTCCTCCGCCTTTTGCAAACCAGGTCCCGATGATGGCCTCGGAAAGCCCGCAGTAGCCCCCTTCGCCATGACCGCCGTAGGCGTCGGCAGTATCAAAAAAATTGATACCCGCTTCCAGAGCCATGTCCATAAGATAGTGGGCGTCCTTCTCCACCACCGATCCCCAGTTACCGTAACCGTTTCCGCCGCCGCCGAAGTTGCCTGCTCCCAGGCAAATACGGCTTACCTTCATCCCGGTACGTCCCAAATAGGCATATTGCATAATCGCTCCTTACACTAAGATCACAATAAGATCACAATTTCCAGGTAAACTATTTCCGGTACGGCACTATGCCGGGTATACCGACAGGTACGCGATATACCGAGGTACTGGCGGTAAGAAAAATCGTTTTGCTGTCCGCCCCGCCAAAACAAAAGTTCCCGACAAATTCCGGAGAATGAAGGATCACCAACGGCTGCCCATCGGGACTTAAAACCCACAATCCCCCCGGCCCGGTAACATACACATTCCCCTCCACATCAACCTTCATGCCGTCAGGAGCGCCGGGTCC
The DNA here is from genome assembly GCA_031261385.1 of Treponema sp. Classification (GTDB taxonomy): domain Bacteria; phylum Spirochaetota; class Spirochaetia; order Treponematales; family Breznakiellaceae; genus JAISJS01. The sequence goes on along the minus strand of JAISJS010000020.1, from coordinate 5,232 downwards.
GTAAGCCGGATCCAGTGTTGCAAAAATTTTTGGCGACAGCGGATAATTTTTTTCTGTGATGTTGAAGGCAAATATTTGCTGAAGCCCCGTATCGTTCACATAGAGGATGGACTCATCCGGTGAAAGGGCAATCCCGTTAGGCCAGCCAAAGCCGCCGTAAATAAGCTGCGTCTCCCCGCCGGGATTAAAAGTATAGACCCCGTTAAAATCAATTTCCCGCTCATACCCCAGGGCCGTTGAATACGGATCGGTAAAAAAAATATCCCCGCTTTTTGAAACCACCACATCATTGGGACTGTTGAGTTTCTTACCCTGATAAGAAGCGGCAATGGCAACGCTCTTTTCGCCATCAGCCCAAGCAATACATCTGCTTGACGATTCGGCAGACACAATACGCCCTTCCCCATCCATAGAAAGCCCGATTGCCCGGTTCGCCTTATTACGATAGATACCGGCGCCCGCCTCTTTTGTCCACATAAGAATCAAGTCGTTCCTGAAATCGGTAAAATAAAGGCACTCTTTTTTGATGTCCCACACCGGCCCCTCAGTAAAATTATACCCCGAGGCAATCATGGTGATATCATCACCCGCAGAAAATATTTTTTTCGCCGCAGGAGAAAATTCCGTTAATTTCAAACCCATTTTTATTCCTCTCCCCCTTTTTCGACTTTTTCGCCTTTGCGGTTATAATCCTGTGTATTAATATCATCTCTACAACCTGCATTTCTGCGCCCGCAAATTATCCTGCAATTCCTTTACATTGACAGCCCGCGGTTTCGTATCAGATTTTAAAGCAAGCCCTGCAGCAGTTCCCGCGGCCTGCCCTGTATACATACAGGCCGATATCGCCCGGATCCCGCTCTCCGCCACATGGTCTGCGGAAATACAGCGTCCGGCAATAAGCAAATTGTCCACACCAAGCGGCAAAAGACAACGGTATGGAATCTCAAAATTGAGGCCGTCTTTGGGATACGAACAGATGTACCCGTTGTACCCTGCATCCTGGGGGCTGCCCTCGTTCATGTTGGCATCGGGAGAAAGCATATCGTAAAATTGAGGGAACACGGCAATGGCGTCATCAAAGTGGCGGGCGGAAAGCACATCGTCAATGGTGAGACGGTACTCGCCGTGGAAGCGGCGGCTGTCCCGGAAGCCAATTTCCGGCGCAATGGAAACCAGTTCGCTTTTTTCAAAGCCCTCAAAGTTTTTTTTCATATAATCACAAATTTCCAGAATATACTGACGGCACTCCATCTCCCCGCGGGTAAGGTCAGCCATGCTGGTGGGATCGATACCGTAGGCACACGGATAATTGATGTACGAGACAATACCTGCCGCCGTCAAACGGCCCATCGGAATATCCTGTCGCTTGCAGGCAAGGCCGGTTCTCCCCGCCCGGTAATCCTCACGAAAGCGCTTGCCGATTTCCCTAAGCCGGTCCTTCCCGCCTTCGGTCAGAAACGCCGCATCCACCCCGCCTATACGGAAATTGACCGTCCCCGGCTGACAGGCGTGATCGGAATCCCGGCCCTGATCAAACGGAATACCTGCGGCAAAGGCAACGTCACCATCACCGGAACAATCAATCACCTGCTTCGCCTTGATCGCCAGCGGCCCCTGTTTGCTTTGAATGACCACATAGGCAATGGCGCCGTTTTCCATCACCACCTCGTTGACAAAACTGTGAAGGCACACCTCCACCCCCGCCCCGCCGACAAAGGTATCCAGAAACACTTTAAGGTATTCGCTTGAAAAGCGATTCGCCGCATTGGGACGTATGTCCCCTGAAGCGCCGAATTTTGCACGGTAGCCTGTTTCCAGTTCCGCCCAGATGCCGCCCGTCTGAAACGTCAAATTATGCATGAAATGATTACAGGTCTCCACATAAGAGGCGGTGATATTGCCGCCAAGAAAACCGCGTTTCTCAAGCAGCATCACCTTGCAGCCGCTCCGGGAGGCCGCTACTGCGGCTCCTATACCTGCAGGCCCGCCGCCTACAACAAGGACATCGGTCTCTTTATAAAGGGCGGCGCTGCGCGGGGGAAGATTGATGGTCATAGGAACTCCTTATTTATATAGAAAATACATTTTTAATTTTAACGTTACCGGGTAAGCGATAAATATCAAAATCTGAGTCTATACTGATTATTTTCCGTATACCGGTTTTTTCTGCCGCCACTACCAATGTTGCATCTGCAAAATCCATTGGACGATCGGCATATTTCCTGGTAAGTACAATAATTCCGGCTATGTCACTTTGCAGAATTTCACATAGAACGATCCCTCTGTTCATAACCCACTCAAGAAAGTCAATTTGTACATTGATATTAAAATCAAGCATATGCGTTACTTCGGTAAAAACTGCAGTTGTACTCACAAATTTAAACCGTCCGTTCGAGACAAACTTTTTGATTTTTTTGTGATACTTATCGTCTTTATCAAACAGAGCTATCAAAGGCCCCGCATCAATGAGTACGGTATTTAGCATTTAACTTTTCTTTTAACAAGTTCTTGTAATTGGTGGAAAGGTTCCCATTCCCGCTGCCGTATTTTCCAAAATAGGCTTCTCCCGATTTATAGGAGTCCTGCGTATCATCTTCCTGAAAAAAGAATTTTTCCAGCGCCTCTTTGATTAATTCTGATTTTGACTTGTGTTTTATTTTTGAAGTGGAAGCCAATCTCTGCTCCATTTCGATGGGTAAGCGGACAGTTGTCATATATACCTCTTAATACAAATTGTAATACAAGGATATATAAAATGCAAGCCGTATGAGCCGATTTCAGGAGTACGCTTGTGCGCTCACACGCACTGCAGTATTTTATTTAACCATAGAACCATGCTTTCGTAAAACCTGGGCAATGCCAAGCAAAATATCCTGATCATTGTCATTGAGCCCTTTAAGAATTTGCAGAATTGAACGAACCTTTGCGGCGGGCTGTGCATCTTCTTCCCGGGGCTTCTCCCCGGTAACGAGGTACTCAACCGAAACGCCGAGCGCCCCGGCTATCTTTACCGCCGCATTGGCAGGCGGCATGGAGGCCTGTTTGCCCAAATAGCAATCGAGCGCCCCCTTCGCAATCCCCGTTTTTGCAGCCAGTTCCTTAACCGTCAAGTCCTGATAGTCAAGTTCATCCCTCAGATTTTTCCTAAAACTGCTTTCCATATCCAAAAAATAGTGTAATTACCTGATTTTTTGCTTGACAATATGGTATTTACTTTATATTATGAGGACATTGATATAGTTATTACTGTATTATATGGGGTTTTTGTGGGGTAATTACCGAATTCTGGGGGATTAAACAAATGACAATGGATGAAAGGAAAATTTATGATTTACTTTGCAAATGGGGTCCGCTTACCCGACAGGAAATATTCAAAAAACTTGGCGTCATAACTGATATCGAAAAACAAAATTGTACGGATATTCTTCATATATTGATTGATAAGGAGTACGTACAGATGGAACCAACAAATGATAACAATGGTATTAAAATTCAGACATTATCGGACATCACTCTCAAGTACTTTGTTACCAGTAAGCTGCTTTCGGTTAAGGAGGATATGTTATGAGTGTCAAATTTTTTAAACTTGCCGTACCGGTTTTTGGAGCAATCTTATTGGATTTTTTATTACTGGGGTGTCTCACTTTTGAAAGTACTCAAAATGTTGAAAGCACGCAAAGTGTTGAGAGTGCGCAAAGTTATTATGAACGTGGAATACAATTGGAGAAAGTTGGGTATAATTACGCCGCAATGGAAGCATATTCCTCAGCAATAAAGCTTGATCCTAATTTTGCAGATGCATATGTTAAGCGAGCTACTTTGTATTTCATCGGAGTTGATTACTCTTCCGGTGCTGCTTTAAAAGATTGTAATAAGGCCATTGAAATTGATCAAAATATAGCCCAAGCTTATTTTATTCGTGGGAAGCTTCTTGCAGAATTGGGAAATGGCCAAGTGGGGACGGAAACTTATGCCCTTGAAAAAAGGATAAGAACTGAGGACCCTACGCTTAACGAAGGGATGAAAAACTTGGATCTCGCACTTTTTGATCTTAATAAGGCGATAACACTGGATATAAGTTTTCAAAATATGGTTAGTTTAGAGATAGTCGGGATTCACGAGAAAAAAAAGAAGGTAGAAGCCGAGTACGCCAAAAGATTAGCAGACCGTTACGATCCGAAGGATTTTATTGTTGTACCGGAACCAGGAAATTTCCACCCGGCAAATTATACAAGCGCAGATTTGTTCGACGCAGTAGCAGCCGCTGAAAAGTTTGTTTATTATCAAGGACTATCTGCATATCCTTCGAAGCTTTTTGTTTCCGATGTGGTATTCGTATACCAGGATGGAACCGACATTAGGTTCCGAACAGCAGACAATGCCATTGCAAAGACTATGAAAGTGAGCAGCAGGACAGGTTTAACGGCGGGTCAAAAAGTACGAGTATATTATGAGGCATTTAATATAAAAGACTGGGAAGTTATTGCTATAAAACGCTTGTGATCTCGCCCTGCGGCGAAGACTTAATTGGAAATTATTGGGGACACAAATGGCAAAACAATTATCCAAAACCATGAGGTGCGTTGAGAAGGGCCTGTATGCGGCTTTCACAATATTGCAAAATAATGACGGCGAAATGCCTGCAGGAGAATTATTTCTGGAAATAGAAAAGGCTATTACATTAACCGATTGGGAAAAGGGGTTTACAAAAACAGGCGCACTACGATGGAAAACGACCATACAATTTTACAGTCTCGATTGTATCGCCGGAGGGTTTCTGTTTAAAGAAAAAAGGATATGGCATTTAACACCCAAGGGCGAAACATTATTAACAGGAGGCAGGGAAAAATTTCTTGATAACCTCTATCATGATTACCAAACTTGGGGGAAATCATCTGCTGCACCGGATTTAGCTATCAACGATGAAAAGGCTGAAGAAGAAATTGATAAAAGCGCAGAAGTCTTTTTTGATGAATTTCAGGAGAAAAGCGCCAAACGGTTATGCGGGTATCTTGGCCGGAAAGATCCTTACGAATTTCAGGATTTGGCAGCCGCTCTTTTACGGGGAATGGGCTTTTATATCGACCATGTCGCCCCAAAGGGAAAAGACGGCGGTATTGATATAATTGCGTATAAAAACCCCCTGGGTGTAGCGGCAGGCAGAATTATTGTTCAGGTGAAACACACGAAAGACACTGTATCAAACAGCGAAATAGACCGGTTAAAAGG
>JAISJS010000008.1 GCA_031261385.1 Treponema sp. | reverse complement strand
GGAGCGCCGTGACTATCCCGCAGGAAATTAAACCAAGCCAGGCCGGGATCGAAAGGCCGCCAAGGTCCCCAAGTCCGCCGATGGGAAAAACCAGGAGGGCAATCCCGATGGGGGCGGCGGCCAGGGTTTCGGCGCCAAGAGATTCCAGCGAACTACAGGCAAGCTTCTTTTTCAATAAGCCATAGAATCCAAAAGACAGAGCCAAACCGATGGAAATCCACGGAAACCTCCCCGAAAGTATGGTTATAATAGAAACACCTATACAAGCCAAACCAAATGCCGCCCATTGCAGCCGCCCCAATTTTTCCTTAAAGAAGATGAGTCCCATCAATATTGAGACTAACGGATTTATATAGTAACCCAATGACGATTCAATAGTGTGCCCGGCATTTATCGCCCAGATATAAAGGCCCCAATTAAAGGTAATGACCAGACCGGAAAGAATTGCCAGTCCGCATTTTTTTCTGTCCCGGAAAAGTGTGAGCCAGTTGGTGTTCTTTGTGGAGAGCAGCAATGCTCCGACAAAGAAAAGCGAGAAAAGGATTCGCAGGGCCAGAATATGCCAGGCTGAAGCAAAGGATAATAGTTTCCAGTAGACGGGCAATATACCCCAAAGAACATACGCCAACACGGCGCAAAGAATGCCCTTACCCATTGATGATGATTTCATGCGCCCCTTTTTATTGTTAGCTGGTATTCTTCATAATTTTTTGCCAAAAGCTCCGGCGTATCAAGGCCGTAGGGGCAGCAGGAAGTACAATGCCCGCAGTGAAGGCAGTCTTTAATTTTTTCCATTTCCTTCTGCCATTCTTCGCTAAAAAAGCGGGCGTTGGGCATACGGCGGATCATCAGGTTTACACGGGCGCAGGTGTTGATCTCTATCCCGGCGGGACAGGGCATACAATAACCGCAGGCCCGGCAAAACGTTCCGCTGAGTTCTTTACGATCATTTTCTATGCGGACTTTTTCTTCGGCGCTTAATTCGGCGCCGCGGTTCATTACGCTAAAAAGCGCATCCAGTTCGCTTTCCCGCTGTATGCCCCAAATGGGAACGGTATTGGGGTATTGGGCAAGCCAGCCGCGTGCGGCGCCAATGTCGGTGATAAGGCCGCCGCTCAATGCCTTCATGCCGATAAAGCCTGCGTTTTTTTCAGCGCAGAGTGTAACCAGGTCAATATCTTTTTCGCTGGCAAGATAATTAAACGGAAACTGCAAAGTATCGTAAAGACCGCTCTCTACCGCTTCCGTTGCAACATGAAGCCGGTGGTTGGTTATGCCGATAAAGCGTATCTTTCCCTGCTCTTTTGCCCGGAGCATTGCTTCGTAAAGCCCCTTCCCGTCACCGGGACGCGGAACAAAATTCGGGTTGTGGAACTGGTAAATATCAATATAATTTGTTTTAAGTTTTTGAAGGCTTGTTTCCAGGTCTTTCCAAAAACCGTCAACGGTTACCGCGGTCGTTTTAGTGGCAAGAAAAAATTTATCCCGCTTGCCGGAAATGGCCGCGCCGATTTTTTCTTCGCTGTCGCTGTAAGCCCGGGCCGTATCAAAAAAATTGATGCCGCCGTCCAGAGCTTTCTGCAAAATCCGGACCGCCTCCGCCATGTTTGCCCGCTGAACCGGCAGCGCGCCGAAACTGTCTTTGTTTACCGTAAGGCCGGTGCGCCCCAATACTGTTGTGATCATTTTTCCTCCCAGCAAAGTCCCGCGCCGACGGCGGTAGTATATTCGGCATCATCGGGATATTCAAATTCGACGCCGTACATTCCGGTAATTACCGAAAGTACCTTTTTACCCAATGGGTTATTACTGCCGTTTCCGGTGATAATGACCCGGTTTATATTTTTGCTTTTTGCGGCAAACACCGAAAGCATTCCGATAACCTGGTACACCATATTCACCAGTCCCAGCGCAATATCGCCGGTCCCCGCAGTGTCCAGCATCTTGCCAAAGTTGGAGGCGGTAGACTCCCGGTCCAAAAAACTGATATCCCGTTCCACGATATCTTCCATAAGGAGGTCCACCTGGTTAAGATTCCCCGTTGCCGCCAAATTCATTATTCCGTTAAAGTCCGTTGTAGGAAGCAATTTTTTCGCCAGCCCCAGTATCGTGCCGCCGCCGACTCCGGAACCGCCCAGGTGAGCAATACCGTTTTTATTGGCTTCGATGATCGCCGTTCCCGTCCCGATATTGGCAATGATGATATTATCTTTACCCGACAGAAACATTCCGCCAATGCCTATCGCTTTTATCTCCTCGATCTTAACCGTGTGAATCCCAAAAATATCGCCGACTATTTTTGATGACCCGACCCCGGTGATCATGATACCCTGAATGTCATTCATTTGAATTTTATTTTCCACGATCATCTTTCCAAAAGCCCCGGTCGCCGAAGTCACCGCATCTACCGCTTTGGTTTTGATCTTCTTGGTAAATTTTCCATTCTCAATCGAAACCGCTTTGGTAATGGTACTGCCGATGTCAATGCCAATAATCATGATACCCTCTATTTTAAATCCGTTTTCAGAGCCGTAACCAATTCTTCCCGTATAAGACAACGGTCAAAGGAAAAAGCCCCGGCGGCAATTTCTCCAAGTTCCTTTGCCGTGCAGAGCGAAAAATTCTTTGTGTACAGGGGATGAAGAAAATTGCCCACCGTCAGCGGAATGGCCTGCTCGCCCAGCGCCTTAAAGAGGCCGTTGTAATCCAGGCTGTAATCCGCCAATTCCCTCCCCACGACGGAAGCAACTTCTTCGACAATGGCCTTTGCCTGGGACACCACCCCGCCGTATTTGCGTGAAATAAACGGGTCCACGGAAAGATCCAGTTTAAGCCGGATGAAATTTTTTAACGCAGCGGCAAAACGGCTCTCCGGAGAAATATTAACAAAACCCGCATGACGGATATCCTTGTAGGTCCAAACGGTCCAATGCTGATCATACTTGTTCATTATATCAATTGCATCGGCAAGGGCCGTTATTTTTGCTCTGTCATCCGCTGACAGATCAGGGACTTCGCTGTCCAGAACCACGCCGAATTCCCCAACATAGCACGGCTTATCCTGTTCGGCGATCCATTGTATGCGGGAACGAAACAGCTTTTCGATACGGGCTTTGTCGGTATAAATGCCGCCGATTTTGCCGGGATAGGCGCCGGGAAAAAACATCGCGGGAATATAAAAGTGAACGCTGTACGCAACATTGGAAAATGGAATATCATCCAGGCCGGCAAAATCTTCGCCGCGCCGGTCCCCTTCCAGAAAGACGATATGCTCATCCCCGTTTTTTCGTATAGCTTCGATGATACGCAGGTATACATCCCGCAGGCTTGTCCCCTCGGTGGTTTCCGGTTCGTTAAGCAGATCATAGCCGGCGACTATTGCTTCGTCCTTGTACCGGTCGGAAAGATCTTTCCAGATATTAACGGTTTGATTGATAAAGTCCTGCGAATTCCAGAGCAGGGAAACCGAGGCGTTGTTATCAGAGTGCCAGCGGCTGTTCTGGAAACCCGGCGCCGCATGAAGATCCAAAATGATGTACACCCCGTACTTTTTACCCCAATTGATTGCCTGATCGATATAATGAAAACCATCACCGTAATTAAGCCCGTCCTCACCTTTTACAAGGGCGCGGTAATTCACGGGGAGCCGCACCGCATTCATCCCGATTTTTGCCAGGTATTGAAAATCTTTTTCGGCAACAAAAGTCTCCAGGTGCGCGTTAAAAAACGCATCGTATCGATCCTTACCCAAAAGATTTAAAAATGCCCGCCGGAACTCCGTCTCCGATCCTGCAAACCCATTGATAAACCCTTCCTGGTTCAGCCAGCCCCCAAGATTTACCCCGCGCAGTTTTACCGTTTTGTTCCCATCGACAATATCTTTCCCTTTCGCCTGCAGAATAACCACATCGTTCTCCTTTAAATTTCTTTGATAAAAATGTTAAGGGTAGTAATTCCCTGAACCGCAAGCAGCGTTACCACCGTGACAATAGCGCCGGCAATGACAACTCCAAGGATCACCGCCGCAAGGGTCCAGCGTTTGGAGAAGCCCAACACCCAGGCGCCGAGCGTTCCTGTCCAGGCGCCGGTCATGGGGAGGGGGATGGCAACAAAAATCGCAATCCCGAGCCAGCCCCATTTTTCAACGCCGCTTTTAAGTTTTTCCCGCGCCCGTTCCACAAAACGGTCAAAGAATTTTTTATACCAGCGAATGCCCTTTTCCGGAGAGGCGCCATAAAAAAGTTTATGCAGCGTAGAAAGAAAAAGCCAGCAGACCGGCGCCACCAGTGCGTTCAAAAACGCCGCAAAGGGATACGCCCAATACCAGGGAATACCATTTGCCACGGCAAAAGGAATTGCCCCCCGCAGTTCCGAGATGGGCAGAAAGGAAAAAAAAGCTGTCCACAATAAAACTGAAAAAACGCTCACGATGCTTCACTATATGCTATTTGCCCGCTCTGTGCTATACTTGTAATGATAAATGGAGTAACTATGAAAAACATGCGGAGAAAAGATCGGGAGCGGGACAGGGCCTTTGCGGAAATGGTGACGGATAAGTGCCTGTTTGCATCTCTTGCCACGATAAACGAAGACGGAAGCCCTTATTGCGTCCCCCTCACCATTGCGCGGGACGGCGAGTGGATTTATTTCCACAGTGCGAAGGAAGGGCACAAGATTGATAACCTTAAAAACCGGAACCGGGTTTGCCTTTCCTGTGTAGGAAAAGTCAATGAACCGCCGGACAGTTTTACCGCAGAATATGAATCCGCAACTATTTTTGGTACGGCGGAAGAAGTTCCGGACGATGAAGAAAAGATCCACGCCCTTAAAATTCTATGCCAGCGTCACACCCCTGCCAACATGGCGGCCTTTGACGAAGCCATCAAACGGAGCCTTGCCGTGACCGGCATCTGGAAAATTCACATCGACGAAATTTCCGGCAAAGAGCGGCCCCCTGCAAAGCCGCACGAATAATTATTTTTTACCACAGTGACGATGGATACACCCCTTTGGCGGTAAGTGTTTCAATACGCTTTATCGCCGCCTCTTTGTCTTCCTTGTAGGTAACGCCGAACCATTCCGAATCGGCGCTGAGGGCTTTAATCTTTATAACGCCGTCTTTGATAAATTGATCTGCCGCTTTGGGAAGGTAGCACTCACTCTTTAACCGGCCTGCAATATCGGCGGCAAAGCCCGTAAGGAAATTATCAAAATATTTTTTAAACGCCGGCAGTATGTCTGCCGGGAAACCCCAAAAATTCATCGACACCGGAGTGTCCGCGGCAAGGTCCCGTTTTGAGCCGTCGGGGTTGGTATTAAAAATGCGTCCGTCTTTTTTTTCGAGCAGCAGAAGCTCGTCCACCGAAGTTAAATACCCGTCTTTTATTTCACAGACCCCCCGCGTCACCGTTCCCTGGGGGCTCAATGTTTTTTCAAGATCATACGGAACGATGGCGGCCTCGCCCCAATCATTTTCCGCGAGGTATGTACCCATTACCCCATACGCCTCCCTGCCGTAAAAATCATCGGCGTTAAGTACGGTAAACGGCGCGTCAATTTTATCCGCCGCACAGAGCAGGGCGTGGGCGGTTCCCCAGGGCTTGGTCCTGCCGAGCTTTTTTGCCTCGGCAAAAAGATCTGCGGGAATTAACGTATCCAAATCCTGAAATGCCAAATCATACGTAACTTTTGACCCCATCCGCCGGAGCACCTGTTCCCTGAAATCATTTTCGATATCATGCCTGATAATAAAGACAATTTTTTCAAAACCCGAACGCAGGGCGTCAAATACCGAATAATCCAAAAGCACCTCGCCGTTTTGACCAAGCTTGTCCATCTGCTTGAGCCCGCCGTAACGGCTCCCCATGCCTGCCGCCAATACCACTAAAATTGGCTGTTTCATTTATTTTCCTCCTGAAAATATGCGCTATTTACGGTACATTTTTTTAGTATACGTAATAAACGAAAAAATATCAGTATCGGTTGAGTCCGTTTTTTCCCAGAGCGCGGGATCTATTTTTGGGAAAAAAGCATCGCCGTCATACGTTTTGTGAACCAGTGTCAGTTCAATTTTATCGGCAATTTTAACCGCCTCGTTATACACCATTGCCCCGCCGCAGATAAATATTTTTTCCGCATTTCCGCAGAGCGCTATTCCCTCATCCAGCGTGGAACAGACTTTAACATTTTCTGCCGCGTCAATTTTCAATGTTGATGAAATGATAATCTTGAGCCGTCCCGGCAGAGGCTTGCGTGGAAGTGATTCCCAGGTCTTTCTGCCCATAATGCACGGAAAACCGGAGGTGAGTTTTTTAAAATGGATTATATCTTCTTTAATGGACCAGGGTAAGGCATTGTCTTTTCCGATAGCTCCGTTTCCTGACATTGCCGCAATGATGATTATTTCCATTATTAAACCGCAATATCAAACTTAACCGCAGGATACGGATCATATCCCTCAATAATTGAATCAGAAAAATTCCAATCGAATACCGATGAAAATTTTTCGGTTTTAATTGATGGTAATTTTTTCGGCTCACGGGAGACTTGAGTTTTTATTGCGTCAACATGGTTTACATAAATATGTGTATCGCCCAAAAAGCCGATGAGTTTGCCCTCACCAAGGCCGGCTTCCTTTGCCAGCAGATGGAGGAGCGTCCCGTAACTTGCAATGTTAAACGGCAGACCAAGCGCCACATCAACGGAGCGCTGGTTCCACAACAGATTGAGTTTATTGTCTATCACCGTTACCTGAAAACTGTAGTGGCAGGGGGGCAGCGCCATCTCCCCAAGATCCAAAGGATTCCATGCGGACACTATCATCCTGCGGCTGTCGGGATCTTTTTTAAGCAAATCGATTACCCGTGCAAGCTGATCAATTCCTTTACCCGCAGGCGGCTTGTCATGCGCCGTGTAATGGGCGCCAAAATGCCGCCACTGCCAGCCGTAAACAGGGCCGAGTTCCCGTTCAGCCTTCATCCGCGCCTGTTCCGCAGGATCGTTACTATAGGGAACCGCAGCGGGACTGCACCACTCATCCCAGATGTGGTTGTTTTTTTCCCGCAGCCATTCCTTGTCGGTTATCCCCTTGATAAAAAATTCCAGTTCAGAAGCCACCAGCCGGAAAGGAACTTTTTTTGTGGTGAGCAGCGGAAAACCATCCGCCATATCGTGCTCAAAGATTGCCCCGGCAATAGTCAGCGCGTCAACTCCGGTCCGGTTCTTTTTGCGGAACCCTTCGTTTAAAATTTTTTGCACAATAGCAAGATACGGCTTCATCAAACACAGGATACAAAAAATAACGGCAATGGACAAGTTGTTTCGTGCAGGTACCTGTTATTCCTCAGGCCTGGACCGGCGGCTGGCCTTTTTTTGGCTCTGAATGCGTTTGCTTTGCAGGCGGCTTTCACGGGCCGCACGGGGCAGCTTGGTGGGACGGCGGTGTTTGGGGAGACGGGCAGCCGCAGTAATAAGCGTTTCCATCCGCGCATAGGCCCGCTCAAGATTGATCCGCTGTGATCGCTCCTCGTCGGCGTTGATCACAAGTTCACCCGCTCCGGTAATGCGGTCGGCGAGATTTTCCTTTAAACGGGCAGTTTCCACCCCGGAAAGTCCCTGCAAATCATTCAGGGAAAGACGCAGACACACCTTGGTATTAACCTTGTTGACGTTCTGCCCGCCCGGTCCGCCTGAACGGGCAAAAGTCGCAACGGCGGCGGTATGTATCGACTGGTACAATAAAACACTATCCGTTTAATTTACCGCTTTTTTCAATTCAGCAACTTTGTCGGTTTTTTCCCATGGAAATTCGGCGCGGCCAAAGTGACCGTAACTGGCGGTTTTGCGGTAGATGGGCCGCCGCAAATCCAGCGCTTTAATAATCCCCGAAGGAGTCAAATCGAAGATCTTTTTGACCGCTTCTTCAATGCGGTTTTCCGGGACCACAGCAGTGCCGAATGCGTCAACCATAACCGAGACGGGGAACGGCACGCCGATAGCGTAGGCCAGTTCAATTTCGCAGCGCTCCGCCAGGCCTGCGGCGACAATATTTTTTGCCACATAGCGGGCCATGTACGCGGCGGAACGGTCCACCTTGGTGGGGTCCTTGCCGGAGAAAGCGCCGCCTCCGTGACGTCCCATACCGCCGTAGGTGTCGACAATGATCTTACGCCCGGTAAGGCCTGTGTCGCCGAAGGGACCGCCTACCACAAAACGCCCGGTGGGGTTGATAAAGTACTTGGTCTTATTATCCAAAAGGCCCGTGGGTTCCAGTATTGGCTTTACGATCTGGTCGATTATTCCGGTTTTAATATCGTCGTAGGAAACATCGGGATCATGCTGATGGGAGACAACCACCGCGTCTATCCGGATAGGTTTGTGGCCCTCGTATTCCACGGATATCTGGCTCTTGGCATCGGGCCGCAGCCAGTTAATGGTTTTATTTTTCCGCAGTTCTGTAGCCCGCAGCAGGACCTTGTGAGCCAGGGTGATGGGCAGGGGCATAAGCTCCCCGGTTTCGTTACAGGCAAAGCCGAACATCATCCCCTGATCTCCTGCGCCCTGTTGACCTTTGTACTCATCAAGACCTGTGCCGGAGACCCCCTGACTGATATCGGGGGACTGACTGTGGATCATATCCAGTACCGCCATTGACTGGTAATCAAGGCCATAAGAGGGGTCGGTATAGCCAATTTCTTTGGCGACATTCCGAACAACTTCCTGAAAATCCACAAAGGTTTTTGTGGTAATTTCCCCGCCGACAAGCACCAGGGAGGTTGAAGCGTATGTTTCACAGGCAACCCGGCTTTGCGGATCGTCCTTAAAACAGGCGTCCAAAATGGCGTCAGAAACCTGATCGCACAGTTTATCCGGATGGCCCTCTCCGACAGATTCGGAGGTAAAAATATACCGTCGTGATTCCATAACAATTTTACTCCTAATTTGTGCGGTATCTACCGCACAGTCAAATCGAAGAGAATGTATTCGCATTACTCCTACTACTACGATAGGAAAAAAAACGGGTTATGTACAGATGTACACAACCCGTTTGCTGCTCATTGAAGTTTCGATTACAGGGTATCAGCCTTTGCCCGCAGGGCGTCGGCGTCGGCAGGCCTGTCTTTCTTTGTGGCATAAAGATCGGCAATTTCCTTGAGGAAACTCTTTAAATGACCCCGCGCCGAAGCATCATCCAGATTTTTCTGCAGATCGGGAACCGTCAATTTGTCACCCGGTTCAATAAAATCGGGATCCAGGACCACTTCGCTTGAAGCGAGCATGATCAACGGGAAGTATACGCCATTTCCGGCGCCGTACTGTGCCCGGGCAATCGCCGAAAGGGTGTCGCCTTTGACGACGGTGTAGGACTTTGCCCCATCAAGGATCAGGTTGGTCCGGTACTCGTTGTAAATCTTCTTGAAAGCGTCATCCACCTGCGCCTGGGTAGGGGTACTTTTGCAGGATACGGCGGACAGAACAATCAGAACCGCGATAGACAAGGTAAGAATTCTTTTCATCATACATCTCCTTTTTCTCTTTTCAAATCATAATGAAGGCACAACAGCCCCCATTACGGATACAGTATACTCTTTTTTTCAATAAAGTAAAGCGGTTTTACCCGGTTTTACTCAAAGCTCAGGCCCATCACGCTGTCCACGGGCAGGGAAAATACGATGCCTTCGGCCTTGCTGTCCAGGCCGTGGGTCCGGCTGATCGCCTGCATAATAGGGACCTTTTTTTCACGGCTGGTCAAAATGATGATAATTTCCTTTTCGTCCTGAACCGAAACGCCAAAGAATTTAATCGCCCCCTCGTGGGCAAGGCCGCGGGCATTCAGGACTGTACCGCCGGTCGCCCCCGCTTCCTTGGCAGTAACCATAAATTCATCGCTGTAGCCCTGATTTATAATGGAAATGATTAAATCGTTTTTGATTTCTGTGTCCATAATTTCTCCTCTTCTTCGTTCCGGGTGCGGATTTGCCTTCTCCGCCGCCAATTTTTCGTTTTTGTGAATGCTTTCCTTAAAAACCTTTAAAACCGGATTGTTGATCCCGGAAAGGGGAACGGTAAAGGCAATCCCGGCGCCGGGACTGTGAAGGCCGATTTTTTTGCGGACTTCTTTTAATAATATCGGCACCATAACTTCCTGCTCCAGGCAGAGGACGACAGCCTTGTCGCTGACCCCAATTCCCAACAGGTCGAGTACTTCGGAACTTGCCGTACCCCTGCCCCGTGAAATAAAGTGAAACCGGACCTTTTCCTCAACAAAAACCGAAGAAATTGTACTGGTTTTAGTCCAGTCGACGATGAAAAATATCAGCTTCATGACCGGTATATTTCTTTGCGCTTCCTGTGGTATCCGGGAAGACTCCTGATACCCGTTTTTTTTGAACCGCGAAGACAACTTTGAAAAAAATAAGTTGATTGGGCCTTGTGTGCCAGGCGTTTTACTATCTTTACCCATTGTAGTCCTCGAACACCGTTATTTCTCCGTAGTCGATAATACCGGCAGCGGCCCGTGCAGTAACCGCCTGCTGTTCAGCCAGGGCATCGGCCTTTTTGGTCCTAAAGACAAACACAAGCCCCAGCAGCTGAATGATGATCAGCGGGGTCATGGCAACCATTGCCACGATACCAAAGGCGTCGGTCATCAGGTTGCCGCCATGGCCTTCGCAGGTTCCCATCGCCAGAGGCAGCAGGAAGGTTGAGGTCATGGGGCCGGAACACACACCGCCTGAGTCAAAAGCGATACCGGTGAAAATTTTCGGCACAAAAAAGGTCAGCAGTATAGCGAAGGCGTAACCGGGAATCAGGAACCACATCAGCGAGATACCCGTTAAAATCCGCAGCATGGTCAGCCCTAACGCTATCGCCATGCCGATGGAAAGTCCGCGGTTCATCACCTTTTGGGAAATGGCCCCGGAGGAAATTTCTTCCACCTGTTTGTTTAATACATGGACCGCCGGTTCCGCAGCAACAATAAAGTAGCCGATAAGCATCCCGAGCGGTACGAGTATCCATTTAAAGGGAGCGCTGCCAAGCTCTGACCCCAAAAGCTGACCGACAGGGATAAAACCCACGTTTACACCGGTCAAAAACACAACAAGGCCGATAAACGTATACACAAAGCCCACGGCGATACGGCCCAGCTGGTGCCGTTTATAGCGCCGGGTAAAGAGCTGAAATATCACAAAAAAGGCAACAATCGCCCCCAGGGCCACGGATACATCCTTGGCATATTCGGGGATTTCCCGGGCAAAACTGGTAAATACATCACGGGAATTTTCTATTGTGGGAACCACATTGGATTCTACGGCTGCCCCGGAGGGATGATAGAAAATCCCCAAAATAAGGACCGCCAGAATAGGGCCGATACTGCACAGGGCCACAAGGCCGAAGCTGTCGTCCTGGGAGTTTTTGTCGCTGCGGATTGAGGCCACGCCAACACCCATTGCCAGAATGAAGGGGACCGTTATGGGGCCCGTAGTAACACCCCCGGAATCAAAGGCCACCGGGATAAAGTTGGCGAGGAAACTGTATTGCGGGAGCCGGGGAACTATAATGGCGATGCCGAATACAATAATGTAAAAAATAATCAACAGGGTCGAAAGCTGGACCCGGATAA
>JAISJS010000400.1 GCA_031261385.1 Treponema sp. | reverse complement strand
ATGATCGGCGGCATTATCTGCCGGAGGAGTATCCTGGGTTTTTGGTTTTGACGCACAGCCCAGCAATACAACGGTCATACACATTGCGAAAAGAACTTTTTTCATAATAAACCTCCTGTTTAATAATCTCTATAAAATATACTACAAAAGCGGGATAAAGAATAACCCCCGCAGATAAAATTAATAATGTTCCGCCGCATATTCCACCCAGCCGCCGGAAGCCACCAGAGCCTTTTCAAAATCCTTAAGGACAAAGGGATAATTTTTTTCTTTGTTTCCTGCACTGAAAGTAAGAATTCCTTTTTCCGTATCCACAGCAAGGCTGGTTTGCTGACCTGAAAATTCCCTGAAAATTTCATCCAGCGCGGCGGCGGGAAGTTCGCAGGCAATCATGCCGCAGTTATACATATTCTGCCGGAAGATTCGGGCAAAACTTTCCGCGATAACAATGTTGATGCCGTTTACTTCAAGCGCCCAGGGTGCATGTTCCCGGGAACTGCCGCAGCCGAAATTGGCCCGGGTTATAACCGCCCCTTTCCCCGCAATATCTTTTATAGAATTAAAACTACCCAGCTTAAGATCCTCCAGCAGATTAGCCTTAAGCGCCTCTTTGGAACTTTCGTTTAAATATTTTGCCGGGATAATCTCGTCGGTATTGATATCATTTCGATCCAAAAAGAGAACCTCTCCTCCAAATGTTTTCATGCCGATCTCCTTTTATAAATCTTCAGGATTGCTAATACTTCCCGCTACTGCCGTCGCAGCCGCAGAAGCCGGGCTCATTAAATGAACGGTACCGCCTTTACCCATACGCCCGTAAAAGTTCCGGTTGGTGGTAGAGGCGCAAACCTCGCCATCGGCAAGAACCCCGTTTGACATTCCCAAACACGCCCCGCAGGTTGCATTGGTAACGCAGAAACCCGCGTCCATAAAAATCTGAATGAGCCCCTCTTTTAACGCCTGCGCATAAACGGCGGTCGTAGCAGGGGCAACAATTCCCCGAACCGTCTCGGCGATTTTCCGCCCCTTTAACACCGCCGCCGCCGCCCGCAGATCCTCAATGCGCCCATTGGTACACGACCCGATGTACACCTGGTCAACCGTTGTCCCCTTGAGTTCCCGTATCGTCTTTACCTGATCCGGCTTAAATCCCACCGTTGCCAGCGGCTCCAGCGCAGAGCAGTCAATGTCCACGGTATCCGCGTACACAGCGTCATCATCACTTCTCCACTGCTCAAAATCTGCTAACGCCTCTTCTTTGGATGAATAAGTTTTTTCTTCCTCTCCACCCTCCACCCTGCACCCTCTTCCTTCCACCCCGCACCCTCTTCCTTCCACCCTTTTCCCGATAAAGGGCCACAAATATTCCACGGTGGTCATATCCGGCATACAGACCCCGCTCGTGGCGCCGGCTTCAACGGCCATATTACACACGGTCATTCTGCCTTCCATGCTCATATTGTCGATAATTGGTCCCCGAAATTCCATCACCCGGTCTGTGGCGCCCGCTACGCCGATTTTAGTAATCACGGCAAGGATTACGTCTTTTGGAGTAACGCCTTTTCCCGGCTTGCCGTTCAAATTGATACGCAGCGTTTCCGGTTTACGGAAGGCGCAGACCCCTTTAAGGATACCCACTTCAAGGTCCGTAGTACCGACGCCTGCGGCAAACGCACCGAAAGCGCCGTGAGTGCAGGTGTGGCTGTCACCCATGATCACGGTAAAGCCCGGCCTGACAAAACCTTTTTCCGGGAAGATCGCATGGCAGACCCCGTTCCGGCCTATGTCGAAAAAGTCCTTGATTTGATGCCGCCGGGCCCAGTCCCGCAGGACCTTTCCCTGCCCGGCAGTCTTGGAATCCTTTGCGGGAGTTACGTGATCGATCACCGCCTTGATTTTTTCCGGATCAAAAACCTTGTCCAGATTTTTTGAAACAAGATCGTTTATCGCAATAGGAGTCGTGATCTCGTGACAAAACACCCGGTCAAGTTTAAGCACCCAGGTATCGCCAAACGGCCGGTCCGCTACATGCGCGTCAAATATTTTTTCAGCTAATGTTCTCCCCATAAAATACTCCTTAATCCAAGAATTTGAACCGCAAAGTCGAAAAAGTCGCAGAAGTAAAAATCCAGTCACTAATATTCTTCTTTTCTTTCCTTATTTGACCTCTTCGACTTCGTGGTTTTTATTCTTTATTGATTTCCCCTTTTGGCGGGGTAATGACCCAAAATACCCGCAGCGTATCCCGGCCGGAATTGGCGAGTACGTGGGGCGCATCGGAACGGAAACTGGCAGAGTCTCCGGGTTTTAATGTGTGGGTTTGGTTCCCGATGGTAAGGTCCGCCCTGCCTGATTCTACCACGCCAAGTTCCCAGCCCTGGTGGCCGTACTCGGTGCTGCCCGTTTTTGCCCCCGGCTCAATGCTGATTAAATATGCTTCAATACCGATATCGTTTTTTCCCTCAACCTGGGCAAGCCGTTCATAGAGAACTCCCGGCCGGGTAAAAGAATTCCTGTCCCGCTTGCGCACAACGTGAACAGAACGATCCCGGCGGTAATCGGCAAAAAGGTATTCCAAATCCAGATCCAGGGCATCGGCCAGAGCGAGGAGCGTATCAATCGCAGGGGAAACCTTATTCCGCTCAATCTGGGAAACAAGGCTTTCGCTTACCCCGGCTTTCAGGGCTACTTCCCGCAGGGTCAAACCCCGCCGTTCCCGAATCGCCCGGATTTTTTCACCAAATTGATATTTTATGTGTTCGTTTACCGGTTCTTTAGCCATACTGTAGTAAGTACAGTATATTTAAAGTTCAGAGGGGTTGTCAAGAGTACGGAGGGGGCGCCTTCGCTCAGGTCCCCGTTTACGGGTCTTATTGTTTATAAATTTCCCGGCGGTTTCCGATGTCAATTACATGAATAATAAGAATATTTTCCTTAATTTCACAGAGGATACGCCAATCTTCTACACGGTATCGCCAGATACCTTTTTTATTTTCAACAAGCCCATGCCCGCGGGAAAAAGGATCATCCAGCAATTCTATTTCATGTATATATCGAACAATCTTGTCAGCAATCTGATGATCAAGTTTTTTAAGAACTTTTCTGGCCTTTTGTGAATATTCGGCCTTATAGCTCACAGGTCTATCCCAAGTTCTTTGGCTATTTCATCGGTTGTATAAGTTTTTTGATCCCCTGCATAAAATTCCTTGATCGCCTTTTCCGCGATAAAGCGGTCTTCCATGTCTTCCATGTACCGCTTGAGGGCTTCGATCATATAATAACTTTTTGACCTGCCCGTTTCCGTTGAGAGGATGGAAAGTTCCTTGTCCAATCCCACAGGCAAACGTACTGCTACCATGTTTTACTCCTGTATAATTAGTATAACATGTTAGACTCTCTTTGTCAAATTTTTTCGTATTTCGCGCGGGACTTATATGGAAAATTCGGTAAACAACTGGTTTTTGTTTTTTTTTGTGATATATTCTTAGTAGAAATTCTTTTGAAAGGAAAATATGATGGCAGTTACTGAAAAATATTCCATCTTGATGGTGGATGATTCAAGCAGCAATTTGGAAAGTTTAAGCGGTATTTTAAAAAATGACTATTTGATTTTTAAGGCAAAGTCCGGGGCGCTGGCGCTTGAAATTGCGGCAAAGGAGCTTCCGGATATGATACTGCTGGATCTTATTATGCCCGGAATAGACGGTTTTGAAGTTCTGAACAAGTTAAAGGAAGATCCCTATACCCGGAAAATCCCCGTCATTTTTATCACCGGATCGGAGAATGAAACCGATGAAGAGCGGTGCTTTGATCTGGGCGCGGTAGATTATATAAAAAAGCCTTTCAGGGCCGAGCTGATAAAAGCACGGGTCAGGGCTCATATCGGGATTTTGGGGCAGCTGCGGGCGAGTGAACAGCTTGGGTTGACTGATCCCATGACGGGTTTGGCAAACCGCAGAAGTTTTGACGATCGGATAAAAATGGAATGGTATCGCGCTATTCGTGATAAAAACACCATTTCCTTTTTGATGATGGATATAGACAAATTTAAAAGTTACAATGATACTTACGGTCATCCCCAGGGGGATGAACTGCTTAAAGCGGCGGCAAAAGTATTTGCGGAAAAAGCACGGCGTCCTGCGGATCTTTCGATACGGCTTGGCGGAGAAGAATTCGGTATTTTGCTGCCCAATACATCCAGCGAAGCCGCAATGGTAATTGCCGAAGAAGTCCGCAAAGGGGTGAAAGCCCTCCGCATACCCACTGCCGACAACAAAGTGATTACTACCGCGACAATCAGCATAGGGGTGATTTCAATGGTTCCGGCAAACGAAGACCGGATGGAAGACTTTATTGCCCAGTCAGACAAAAATTTGTATGAGGCAAAAGAAGGCGGCCGGAACCGTATCTGTCAGTCAACGTACGTGCATTGAACTGCCGCCGCGTTGTCCGGCTACTGTTTCGCTATTTCCACCACGCTGGTCACGAGCCCTGCAAGGTTCTGAATTTCTGATGGAATAATGATCTTCGTGGCTTTGCCGTCGGCGACTTTTTGTAACGCTTCAAGGCTCTTTAACTTGATTAAAGCGTCATCAGCGTTGACCGACTTGAGCATTAAAAGGCCCTCGGCGGTGGCTTTCTGCACGGCCATAATTGCGGCGGCTTCTCCTTCGGCCTCTCTGATAGCCGCTTCTTTTGACGCCTCCGCCTGCAGGATAACCGACGCTTTCTGGCCTTCCGCCACAAGGATTGCCGACTGCTTTTCACCTTCGGCGCGGAGGATCGATTCCCGCCGTTCCCGCTCCGCCCGCATCTGCTTTTCCATCGCTTCCTGAATGCTTTTTGGGGGCATGATGTTTTTGACCTCAACGCGGTTCACCTTGATTCCCCACGGATCGGTCGCTACGTCAAGGACACTGCGCATACGGCCGTTGATCATGTCGCGGCTCGTGAGGGTCTGGTCCAGTTCAAGCTCGCCGATGATATTCCGCAAAGTAGTAATAGAAAGATTTTCTATCGCGTTAAAGGGATTGACCACTCCATAGGTGTACAGCTTGGGATCGGTAATTTGCAGATAGATCACCGTGTCGATCATCATCGTAACATTGTCCTTGGTGATAACCGGCTGGGGCGCAAAATCAACTACCTGTTCCTTGAGGGTAACCCTGCTCGCAATCCGGTCAAGAAACGGAATTTTGACATGAATGCCGGTACTCCAGGTGGTAAAGTACGTGCCAATCCGTTCAAGCACATATGCGTTTGACTGGGAAACAATCCTGATATTCACAATGATAAGAAACAGAATAAATGCGCCTAAAACGATAATGACCGCTGACATTTTGATACCTCGCTTATGATAATAATTTAAATGGATTCACCAACCGCAGGGGTAGTATCAGATGCGGGACGGACAATTGCCTGCACGCCCTCGATCCTGACCACCGTACATTTGGTTCCCGTTTTTATTTCACCGTTGGTTTCGGATCTGGCGGACCAAATTTGCCCGTTGAGCTTTACTTCGCCCTTTTCAAATTCGGTAATATCCTTGGTGACCAGCGCATCCATCCCGACAAGGCTGTCCACATTGGTTTTTTCTTTTCCCATTTTGAATTTTTTAATCGCCACGGGGCGGGTAAATATCAGCAGGGCAGCCGAAATCACCAGAAAAATTATCAACTGTCCGGGCAGGGGGATGGGCAGAAAGGAAAGAAACACCATGACCAGGGCGGCAATGGCGAACCAGA
>JAISJS010000374.1 GCA_031261385.1 Treponema sp. | reverse complement strand
TTGGCAGCCCATTCCTCATTGATGAAATAGACAAGTCCCCGGTAGACATCATCAGGCGGATCAATATGCCGTTGCCTGAACCGGTTCATAAGTGCCTGGGCTATAACCGTTTCTTCTGTGAGGAATTCAGATAAAATTTTCCGTTCCTTTCTCGTTTTGAAGCGATACTTTTCCGTGGGATTCGCAAATCTCATGTGACCCTCCGCTTAGGTGTAACCGGCAAGAAATCCACATGCAGATCTCCCTTTGTTTTCTTTCGGAACTCCCAGATTGAGCAAATCGGTTCCGAACATTCATTGATTGGATGTCCGTTCATACACCACTTACAGTACTTCAGGATTGCCTCAGTGCGGTTTCCTGTGCAGTCGTGATTTCCCATCAAGTACAATGGGCAACGGATATAAACACAATGACTTCCCCCACAGTCCTGGCAGCGAAATTTAATAGCATACTCCATGTTCATTTTTCATCCCCTTCATAAAGACGGCTCGCTTCCCGAATAGTCAGGAGCCGTTGCAGGTGATAATCCCGAATGGTCAGTTCAAAACAAATTTTTCCATGGGATGGAAGCGTTTTGAGTTCCTTGGCGATATCCGTTTTAATTTGGTCAAACAGGGCTTCGGCATTAAGATTTGCTTCTGTTCTCATTGCCGAACCCCCTGTTCCGAAGGTACCCGGCTTTGCTCAAGGAATTGATCAATGTCCGCCTGGGTAAAGAGCACACGGGAGCCAACTTTCCTATAGAAAATGCTTTTCCGCCTCCTGAGCCGGTCAAGGGTAACCGGTGCGATTCCGAGTAACTTCGCTGTCTCTTGTTTGGTAAATACCATAAAAACCTCCAAAATAGTCTTTTGGAGAACCGCTCAGCTATGCGCTACGATTCTTCATAGGTCTATGATTGGCGATTCTTATTTTTCCGTTTTCCGATTCTATACCGATTTCATTCCGATTTTATTCTAATCAGGAATTCCGGGCAGTACTTATGTATTTTTCCAATGTGCTTTGTGCGCATCTTGTATAGATGTATTGCGCATAGATGGCCGCCGATAATTCTTTTTCGTATCCGGAGTTATCAACGATCCATCCAATGATAGCCGTGTCCTTGAAGGTTCCCTTCGGGTGGAAGCGCCCCTTGGGATCCCTTTCAGCTTCTACCATGCCGCTTTCCTTTATCAAGTCCACTATGACAGCCGGTATTTGCGTGGGTATTTCCTCGGTTGTTACGAGTGAAGGGGTGGTTTGTTCGTCCGCCGTGGCAGTAAAATCTTTTTTGTCATCAATGGCAGTGGCCTTGCCTTTGGCACTTTCATGTATATGTAGTTTTCGTTTATGAAAATCAATAGTAACCCTCATTCGCTCAATAAGATCATCTATAAAATGTTTCTCCTGAGTCTCGGCGGTTTGTTCCAGGTCTGCATCTGCATACTCACGAACAAGTACCTCAAAGTCATACTCAATTAGCAGGGCTTTATTTTGAGCGGCACTTAACGTATATGGATTGCTCAGGTAGCCTTTGTAGATTTTTTCCAGCTTGGACTTTGTCGCCTCATCCATCTCAACAAAGCGAGGTTTAAAAGGCCTGGGTTTTATTCCCAGGAAATATGCTAAAACACTATTTTCTTCCTTTTCGATAATATCTTTTTTGGCTGTATCTTTTTTCGCAGGTTTAACCTTTTCGGTCAAAGGGGTTCCATCCTCTGAATCATTACCCATACGTTAATTCCTTTCTCCGAATCTAAATTGCTCTTTGCAAGTCTTTCCTCTGATAATTTTGTCATATTGGATAAGTTTGTCAAGATATTTTGGAGGTTTTAAATACCTGGTAGTATCCAATCTGCGCCCCTGCTTGGGGTATCGGTCCGGCCAGTTAAGGCGGCAAAGAGGTAGTGAAGGGGTAAGTAAGCCCCGCGATGGTTGAAAGCAGGCCGCAATTTTCATGTTTTGCGTACTTTGGAGAATGAAGAAGGCGCAGGACTGACAAAATGACTTGATTAGTCCGGAAGGTCGGCGGCTCATTTGGGGTAGTTTCGAGAAAAGCTCAGAACTTCAGAAGAAACCAGCCCCGCAAAATGCGAGGCTGGCTACCCAGCACAGGCCCTTCTTTTAGGCCCCTTTTTGTTCCGGAAACCTCAAAATACCTCCGAATACCTCACGCCCGACATTGCTGACTTCCTTGATGTTATCTTCGGTAATATGGTCGGCGTACTGGTCAAAGACCGCCCGGCTCTTATGCCCGGTAATACGGGTTAGCTGCTCCGCAGTCATTCGGTCACTCATCCGCGCCGCCCAGTAATGCCGCCAACTGTGGAAAACGATATTTCGGGCTTTCCAATCAATCTGTTCTTGTTCTCGGCCTTGTTTTTCAAGATTCTCATTAAGTTTTCCAATTGCATCATGGAGTCCGTCAAGGATCAGATCATCCTGACAGGGCCGGTCATTGGTCAGGCTGTAAAAGATATAGGCGCCCTTATCATGCAGGGTTTCCGCTTCATCGGCAAGCGCCAATAGTTCGGCTCGTATTTCAGGGTACAAAGGGGCTTGCCGTTCATCTCCATTCTTGGGAGTTTTCAGCCCATCCAGGCGGCTAAAAGAATGGCGAATATGCAGGCTGTGCTCCCCAATATCCTCCCGCCGTAGCGCCAGGATCTCACCGGCCCTCATCCCGGTAGTGGCCGCTACCTTGTTTGCCAGATAGGCCCGCTTTTCCGCCCATTCAAGATTGAATAGCGCCTCAGCCTCTTTTTCGGTTAAAATCCCCCGCTTGGCGGGTTTCCCGCTAAACCGGGCAATGCCCTTGCAGGGATCCAGGGGAATATATCCTTCCTGGGCAGCATACGAGAGGGCAGAAGTCCCCAGTACCATTATCCCATTTATGGTTGACGGGCTGCGCCCGGTATCCGAAAGGCCCAGGCTGATAGTTTTGATATCCTGCCGGGTGTTAGTATTCAGCGCCCGATCTTTAAAAAACGGCTCCCAGTAGTTTACCACCCGGCCATGGTTTAACATGCAGTGATGCCGCCCGATACTATGCCCATGGGCAAGTTTATCCCGGACATAGGGACTTTTTCATAATCACAAAATTCCTTGAGGTATTCGACAAATTTGATATTTCCCTTTCCAGCAGCAACTACCGGAAGATCAATCAAGCCCTTCGCCCGAAGCGCCGCCACAATGGCAAAGGCGTCATCTTTTTCCAGGACGGCCTTTTTGATAGCCGAAAGAATCCCGGCCCGGTCAGCGACAACGTTTATAGGCTTGTTTTTGGAATTTTCCACTCCGGCCAGGTAGCCTGGCTGCTTAACCACAGGCAACCCATCTTTGAGCCAATCGGCCACTACCAGCAGGGCTTCGTCCCGTGTCCGTTTGCCCGTACTCCGCGCATTGAGCTTGACCCCGGCGGGTGTCAAAAGCTCGGCGTAGAACATCCGGCCCCTCTTATGCAAATAAAACCTGCGCATAAACCCCATCCTTTGAAAAAAGGCTTTCTCATACCTTTTCTCATAGTGATTTGATTGATGCGCAGGTTTTACCTGTAGCATTCTCTCTTTACAGTTTGTAATTCCTTGCACCACAAGGAATTAACTCACTTTGGGGAGTGAAGGATTCGAACCTACGAAGGCTGAGCCAACAGATTTACAGTCTGCCCCCTTTGACCGCTCGGGAAACTCCCCTTGATACTTTCCGGCCGGGTTTTACGCCGGTCTCTTCTATAAATACACCATCCGGCAGAGCCATGTGCCGTTCCGGCAGAGCCATCATTCGGAATCGAACCGAAGACCTGCGCATTACAAGTGCGCCGCTCTGCCAACTGAGCTAAGATGGCATTATCAACATTCTGTACTATACCGGGAAAAAATATTTGCGTCAAGGTCCCGCCCTCTAAGGCTAAGGCATTACGTACCGATACAGGGCCAATATCTTTC
>JAISJS010000350.1 GCA_031261385.1 Treponema sp. | reverse complement strand
AATGATGGATGAATTGTTCCGGGAAGCCCAAAAAGCCGCCCAGGCTGCCTATGCTCCCTATTCAAAATTCAGGGTCGGAGCCGCCCTGCTCGCGGATGACGGCGCGGTTTTTTCAGGGTGCAACGTGGAGAACCGCTCCTTTGGGCTGACCATCTGCGCCGAGCGGAATGCCCTGGTACAGGGAGTGGCGCGGGGCAGGCGGTCTTTTGTTGCCTTGGCAATCTCCGCCCCCGATTCTATTGAGCCCGTGGGACCCTGCGGGGCCTGCCGGCAGGTATTAAGCGAATTCATGGAAAGCGGCGCGCCGGTGCGTTTTGCCGGCAGCGGGAGCGGCCGGGTGGATACCACCATGGGGGAACTCCTGCCCTACGACAGCCTGCACGATCTGGCGCCATAACACTTGCGGGGAATCTGTCATTCGTGTATACTATCAAAAATGATTGATGATGATATTTTGACCATAGAAGAGGTTGCCAAATATCTTCGCGTTTCCGAGCGGACCGTGTATGACTGGGCCCAAAAGGGTGACATACCTTCCGGCAAAATCGGCACGGTCTGGCGTTTTAAGAAATCAGAAATTGAAAAATGGGTCAACGACCGTCTTTCGATCAACCGGTTTACCCCCCAGCTTTCATCGGTGCAGATAAATACGGTCATTTCCCCGGATCGCATTTTGTTCCTCAACTATTCCACCAAGCGGGATGTGCTTCTGGCCCTGGCGGATAATCTTGCCGCCGCCCCCCAGGTAAAAAACCGGCAGGAACTTTCCGGGGAAATCCTCAAACGGGAGGAACTGATGAGCACCGCCATCGGCCGGGGTATCGCCATCCCCCATGTCAGGCTTT
Source organism: Treponema sp. (assembly GCA_031261385.1). Lineage (GTDB taxonomy): Bacteria > Spirochaetota > Spirochaetia > Treponematales > Breznakiellaceae > JAISJS01. Next base: position 2,327 of record JAISJS010000350.1, on the reverse strand, counting down.
CCTCGGTAACGGACCTGGTGGTCTCCATCGGGATAAGCCGGACCGACATTCTTGATTTTCAGACTTTGGATGATGAAAAAGTCCGGCTGGTCTTTATGATCGCCGCCGCGTATAACCAGCACGCCTATTATCTGCAGACCCTTTCTTTCTTCAGCGCCCGCCTGAAAAACCGCGACCTCCGCGCCGCCCTGCTGGACGCCAAAACTCCGCAGGAAGCCTATGCATTAATGAGCGGCTAATCCAGCCAAGGCTAATCTAGCCAGGCTAATCCAGCCAGTTTACCCGTATTGAACCGGAACTTGTATTGATGTTAACCGTGCCGGAAGCGTCACTTGCGCCGACAAGCCCCTGCGCCGTATGCCGGTCGGAAAGCGGACTGGACAAATTATCGGAAAAGGGAGTAGTAAGGCTGCCGCTTGAGGTTCTTGAAGAAAAGCGGAACCCACGGTTCCGTGGTATGGCAAGGGTAACGCTTCCGCTTGCGGCGGTGAGGGATATATCACCCACAGTCCCGGTAACGGTACAATGAATGGCGCCGCTTGTGGTCTTTACCGTTACGGCTTCCGTTACCCCCTTTAGATCAATACGTCCGCTTGAGGATTCCGCAGAGACCGTACCCTCAATATATTCAAAAACAATACCGCCGCTTTTCGTATGAATGGCGGTATTCCCCTGTGCTTTTTCGCACCGGATATCGCCGCTTGAGGAAGAAAATGCTATTTCCCCCGCCGTAACTTCCTGAACCCTGATTCTGCCGCTTGCTGTTTCGAAATTCGCAGTATCCGCCGTAATCCTGTTCAGCGATATACTCCCGCTGGAACTTTCAACCTCTATGGCGGAAGCGGAAAGGGCTTCCTCCGCCTCAATCCTGCCGCTTGAGGTGCGTACCTTTATATTCCCCGTACCCGGTGCGGGAAGATACACTTCAACACGGGCTCTGAACGTATTAAAAAATATTCCAATGGGTCTCCGGCCTTTCTCAACCGTAAGCTTCCCAGATGAATTTGAAATATGCGCATAATAATCCTGATTATCCCTGCTCATGTATTCTTTTATGATGAGCGTATCGGCATTGCCCTGGCAGAGGGTGATCTGTTCCGAACCATACAAAACAGCAATGCTGTTGGTATTTTCCAGGCTTATTTCCTGGGTATTGACCAGTTCCATCCTGCTCCCACAATAAACCGATGCCGTACAAACGGTCAAAACAACAAAAAACGCGGTAAAAAATCTATACTTCAAAATAACCCCTTCGCATTTTTATAACATACTCTTTTTTTTATGATAAACCAAATTTATTCAAAACTAATCCCCAGCCAGTGGGCGATTCCGCTTATGTCTTCGCGGATCAGGCCGAGGGCCACCGGGCTGGTGGTTTCCGCCACCAGCCACTTTTTCCCGTTCATCTCAAACCGCGCCCCGGCCCCTGCGACATCTCCCAGACCCATGGCGTGGCTGTAATCCTTTGAAACCATGATGGAAGAAGGAATATTTGCCTGGGCAAGCATGATTGCCCAGAGCATGGCCCGGCTGTCGCAGTCGCCCCGGCCCTCCTGCGCCGCGCTTACCAGGTTTACGAAATCGCTGCCCTTTGCATCCCGCTCGTAGGCAAAGGACTGCACCCAGGCCAGGGTCCGCGCCGCAAAGGCCTGGTTAGCCGCAGCCCGCCCATCATCGGTGTTTACCGCTGCCGCCGTGCCTTCATAGAGATCACGGACCGCCCAATACCGCTCAAACTGGAAGGCCGCGTCCGCAAGCCGCTCCCATGAATCACGGTAGATGGCCCGGTAGAACCGTGTCCAGGCTTCCTGCCAGAGCGGGGTATCGGCATACCGGCCCAGCACGGCGTATTCCCGGTCCACCAGGGCCTGCGCCGCAGGGGCGTCCCCTTCCCCCATCAGGGCAGTAATGCCCAGTTCCGCCAGTTCCGTCTTCTTCATCTCCCCCCGGGGCCAGGCGAATTCCGTAACCGGGCCGCAGTAGCGCCGCTCCGCCTGCGATGGTGCAACGGAATCCAGCGCGGAAAGGTGGATCTGTTCCAGTTCGGCCTTTCCCGCGGGGCCATAGGCCAATGCCAGCAGTAAGGGGGGATTCCCCCCCGGTCTGCCGCCGTTCCCCGTGTTTTCCAGTTCCACGCAGAGTCCCCAGCCTTCCCGCATCGCCGCCTTCCGGCTGCCGCCACCGGGTGCGGAAAATTTCAGTGCTATCAGCGCGGCCTGCCGGGAATGGTACTCAAAAAAACTGATGTCCCCCTGGTTTCCCAGCCGCCGTACCACATCCTGCGCCATGGCCGCCACCGATCCGTAGGTCCCGGAATATACCGCCAG
>JAISJS010000299.1 GCA_031261385.1 Treponema sp. | reverse complement strand
GACCTGCCTGTTTTTTGTACTGTGGAATTGGGCAGAAAAACTCTCCTGCAAAAACAGATAAGAGAAATTGAAGATGGTGCTGTTTTGGAATTGGATAAATTGGTAAACGAACCTGTCGATATTTATGCAAACAACGTACTTGTTGCCCGTGCTGAAGTTATAGTGCTTGATGAAAACCTTGGAGTACGTCTTACTGAAATTATTGGAGAAGATGATGACGCTGAAGAAGAAACTGAAAACGGTATCACTCAGGAAAATAAAATTAAGGAGCTTAGTTCCGAAATTACTCGTCTTAAAGAGAGCGACAGCGTTAAAGAAGATAAAATAGAGGGACTTACTTCTGCGATAGCCCATCTCGAAGAGAGCAACAATGATAAAGAAAATAGAATAGAGAGGCTTACTTCCGAGATCGCCCGTCTTGAGGAGATCGGCAGTGCGGTCAAAGAGAGGACTACAGAAGCTCAGGAAAGTGAAAATGCAATCAACATGGCAAAAGAGCATCCGGGGGATGCTGCACAGCTTATCAGGACTTGGCTGCTTTACGAGGGTAAAAGCGGGGAACTCACCGGTAGACAGAAGGCTGCGATCTTTTTTGTCAGTGCCGGGACGGAGATTTCCTCTGAAATTTACCAATACCTTAGAGAAGATGAAATAGAAACCTTAACGTTTGAGATAGCGCGTTTGGAGTTGGTTGACCCGGAACAAAAAGACGCCATTTTGACGGAATTTAAAGATTTGATTACTGCAAACGAGTTCATGTCGGTCGGCGGTATCGACTATGCCCGCGAGCTGTTGGAAAAATCGCTTGGAAGTCAAAAGGCTATTGACATCATAAACCGCCTTACTTCAAGTCTTCAAGTGCGTCCGTTTGACTTTATCAGGCGCACCGATCCCGCTCACCTCTTAAACCTTATTCAACAGGAGCACCCTCAAACCATAGCGCTTATTCTTTCCTATCTTGAGACGAACAAAGCGGCTGCTCTTCTCCAGAATCTTCCCTGCGAAATACAGAGCGAGGTTGCACGGCGTATAACGACAATGGACCGCACCAGTCCTGAAGTGTTGCGCGGGGTGGAACGGGTTCTCGAAAAGAAGCTGTCCACACTCTCAAGCGAGGACTATATAATGGCAGGCGGCGTAGAGAGCATCGTTGAAATCCTCAACCTTGTTGACCGTGCGTCTGAAAAACATATCATTGAGGAACTTGAAGATGAAGACCCTGAACTTGCAGAAGAGATTAAAAAGCGAATGTTTGTGTTTGAAGATATTGTTATGATTGATGATCGCTCTATGCAGAAAATTATTAAGGAAGTGGATTCCAAAGAGTTGGCAAAGGCTTTGAAAGCTGTAGATGCGGAGGTGCAGGATAAGGTGTTTAAGAATATGAGCAAGAACGCTGTTATAATGTTAAAAGAGGAGATGGAATATATGGGGCCTGTACGTCTGATGGATGTTGAAGAATCCCAGCAAAAACTTGTCAGTATCATCAGATATCTTGAAGACTCCGGTGAAATCGTTATTGCAAGATCAGAGGAGGATGGGGAAGTAATATGAACGAAGAAGAATTTATTCATCCGTCCCCATCCACGAAAATCCGCGGACCCCATTCCTCTTCCTCCTCCGTTCGTGAGGTTAGTGGTTCATCTCTCCCTTTTCCTCCCCCGAATCATCATCACATCCCCGGAGCCAAAGCGCTTCGCCGCTTTATCCACAAGCCGCTTTACCGGCGCAGGCCCGATCCCCGCCGCAAGGCCTCCCCAGGTAGCAACTTTTTCAATGGAAAAGCCGCAGTCCGTAAGTAACGCGGAAAGCGTCTTAACCGAAAATAAATACAAATGATCAAAAATTGCCGATCGCCAGCGCCCTTTAAAAAGTTTTGCCTGAAAGCCCGCAATGTTTGGGGTGGTAACAAAAAGACTGCCGCCTTCTTTCAGTATACGGTGTGATTCCCTCACAAAAGCCCCTGGATCGTTTAAGTGCTCAATCAGGTGGGATGCAAGCACCACATCAAAACTTTCTGAGGGGAAATGGTTTTCTTCAAGGGGAAGGCTCCGCACATCAAGCCCCTTTTTGCTGCGGGCATATTCTGCGGAAGGAGAGATTTCTACTCCGGTAGTGTCCCAGCCCTTTTTACGTAATTTTTCAAGCAGCGCCCCGGTGGCGCAGCCCACATCAAGAATGCGGGGCCTGTCCGCCGTTTTGTTCAGCAGTTCTTTTTCCAGCGCTTCAAACCCGGCGTCCTGTAACGCAAGTTCCTGGAGGCGCAGGAAGGCCTCTTCGTTTTTTAATTCGTAGGAAAGGTACTCATCGCCGTGACCGCCTGAATTCCGGCTTTCACTGTACCGGATATGCACTTCGGCTCCGGGCGGCTGGGGGTTCATCTGCACAAGGCCGCACTGACGGCAGCGGACGTAAAAAAATCCTTCGCAAAAAAGGCGGGGTTTAAAAGTATCGGCGCCGCAGAGGGCGCACGGAATGGGCTTGCTGTCGGAAAGGGTTACCGGGGTGGACCAGGTTTTTACCGGCGGGCGCTTCATGGGCGGGCGGACCTATTCAATGATCAACCGGAAAAGGGCGCTCCGGGAATTTCCTGCGATATCCTGAACAATAAGCTCCAGCGTTGCCTGTCCGCGGTTAAACCACACTTCTCCGACTTCAAAACCGGGATAGGGCGCATAGACCTGCTTTGCCGGAACAAGGCCGTTCCGGTACGCCATTAAAACGCCGTCTCTGCTGGAAAGGGTTTCAAAGCTGAGCGCGCCGATTTCCGCCCCGTTGACCGAGCAGACAATACGGTGGGGGGCAAGGGGGCTGTCGGCGGCAGAGGTCATGGTGTCCTGCGTAATTATGGAAATGGCATAGCGGCCCTGGGCGATGTTCCGCATCCGGGAAGGATCGATAGTCCGGCCATCGGCGCTTTTAAGCGATACGCTTTGAATCACCGGGGGGCGGGTATCGGGAAACGGGGTAATGATCATCGAAGGATTTACCCAGCGCCGTTCTCTGCGGTCATACAGGGCAAAGTACACCCCGCTCCTCTGCGACCAGCCGGAAATGCCTGCGGCGGCAACCGGATCGTTCCGTTCCGCCAGGACCGGTATCCCGGCATTTTGATCATCCTCGTAACGGCTGTAAATGCTGATAAGCCCGTCCCCGTGATCCAGCGCAGCCCAGGCCCCCAGAGAGGAGGGCAGGCGGGATGCAGTATTGCCGGTACGGTGAGAAAAAATCAGTTCGCCTTTTTCAGCAGCCAATACGGGACCCGTTCCTTCAAAGACGGCGCCGGTGACAGGCTTTCCGCTGTCGTTCCAGCCAAAGTTGCGGACAAGTGATAATGAGGGCGCAGGCCAATCCATGGCGCATACGTCTGCCGCAAACAATACCAGCGCCGTTATTCCGGCTGCGATCCGCTTCATTTTATTTTTTCTCCAGTACAAAGGAGGCCAGGGTCTGTCCCCCTCCGGTATAGATACGGTCTCCCTTCCGGCGGAGAAATGCCGTCCCGCTTTTAAACGGCGCTTCCATGATGATCTTTCCCGGCAGCCGTATGGCAGCCAGCCGTTTCTGCGCCGCTGACGGAGATGTAATAACGAAAAGCAATCCATCTTCCCCCTCTTCGTCGACGGCGGTAACAACGCCCGAAAGTGGAACCTTTACGCCGGATCGCTCGCTAATCCCGTAAATGCCGATTCCGCCCTCACGCTCAAAAACGATACGGCGATCCTGGTCAATAAAGGAAATATGAACAGCCCGCCTGAAACCGTCTTCCAGAAATTCGTGGTAGACCACCTTGTACTCGCCGTTTTTTGTATCGCCGAACCGTTCCAGCAGCAGAAACCGTTGATCGTCGATGCCGGAAATAACCCCTATACGGGTACCGTCACGGGAAAGGGCGCACCCCAAAATCACCTGAAGCCGTGAACCGCCGGGCTCAAAGAGGAAAATACGCTTTCCCTCGCTGTTGAGCACCTCGGCAACGCCGTCCAGCGAACCGGTAAGAACAAGGCCTGCGGCGGCGTCAATGCAGGTAAGAGGGGCGGCAAAATCATGATGCCAGAGTACGCCGCCCGAATCATCCAGGCAGGAAAGGGAATTCTGCTCCCTGCCGATGATAAAAATCTTCCCGTCAAGAAAAAAAGGATACCCCCGCGGATCTTCAATGGTCAGCTCAGGCTCATTCAGGGGATTGCGGATTTCCACCGCAGCGCTCTCCGCCCCATATTCGGCCCAATACGTATCCGAGAGGGATAAATCCCCCTTTTTGACCTGGTTGATGGAAAAACGCCCCTGATCATCCACATACCCAAAATGATCCCCCAAAGTAAAGGGAAAAAGGGAAAGGGGATTCAGCTCAGTCTGTTCGATAACGGCGGGATAGTTGGAGTCCAGCGAGCTCAGCCACGCGTGCGTAAGAACAGTTTCATGTGAAATCGGCCGGGCGGCAACAAAAAAATAGATTATGAAGAGCAAGACACCGGCGATTATCCAGAATTTCTTCCCTTTCTGCGCCACAAAAACCTCTTATATGATACATTATAGATGTTGGAGGTACTTATGGCTAGTACAAAAATCACGATGGATGAACTGTTCCGGGAAGCCCGGAAAGCCGCCGACGCGGCATACGCGCCCTATTCCAAATTCCGTGTCGGCGCCGCCCTCCTGGCTGACGATGGAACCGTTTTTTCGGGCTGTAATGTGGAAAACCGTTCTTTTGGGCTCACCATCTGCGCCGAACGCTGCGCCGTTCTGCAGGGAGTTGCCTGCGGCAAACGGCGTTTTACCGCCCTGGCAATCTCCACCCCCGATTCCGCCGACCCCGTCGGCCCCTGCGGCGCCTGCCGTCA
>JAISJS010000284.1 GCA_031261385.1 Treponema sp. | reverse complement strand
GTCCGGGCATACACCATGCTTTCCGGGGGGACCGATTCGGTTATCCACACGCTGCCGCCGATGACGCTGCCTCTGCCGATGGTGGTTTCGCCGCCAAGAATCGTGGCGTTGGCGTAAATCGTCACATCATCTTCTATAGTAGGGTGCCGTTTCCGGTTGCCTTCTTCCTTTTTGACGGAAAGCGCCCCCAGCGTGACCCCCTGGTACAGTTTGACGTTTTTGCCTATCACCGTGGTTTCGCCGATGACGACGCCGGTTCCGTGGTCAATAAAGAACGATTCCCCGATGGTGGCCCCCGGATGGATGTCTATGCCAGTACGGCCGTGGACCAGTTCGCTCATCATGCGCGGGATAAGGGGCGTTTGGGCCTTCCAGAAGAAATTGGCAAGGCGGTGAACGGCGATGGCCTGAAAACCCGGATACGAAACGATGACTTCTTCGTAGCTTTTTGCCGCGGGGTCGCCTTTAAAGGCCGCTTTCATGTCGAGATTGAGGGCGCTTCGGATTTGAGGGAGTTCATCAAAAAAACTTTCTACAATAAGCTCCGCCGCCGCATGACAGCCATCCTGCCCGCAGCCGGTACTATCCCCATTACGGGTAGAAAAGGCAAGGCTCTTTTCAACCTCACGGATCAGTTCCCGGGCGATATGATTAACCTTTTCCGCCGTGATAAGCCCCAGGTTATTGTGATCCAGGCTCTGGCTTTCGTGAAAACCCGGAAAAACCAATTCATCAAGCCCTAAAAGTATATCGGCAACACTTTCCCTGCTCGGAAGATTTGCCCCCCCGCTGTGGTTCACCAGTCCGAATTCGCCATACGATTTCAAGAGCGAATCTATGCTTTTCTCAAGTCTGTTCAATACAATCCTCCGCTATAATTGCTTCCCATTATAGTCAGTAATTCCGATGAAGTCAAACTTCCCGCAGCTTTCGCCGGGTAATGGCGGCGGAAAGTCCCCCTGAAAAAAAGGCCGTTACCGCTTTTTCATTGTCGATAATCGCCCGCTCCCCCAGGTTGATAAGCTCCTTCTTTTTATCAAATTCCCAGGGATTTGAATCGTCCGCCGCATGGACAGTAAGGGTGGCTTCATTGACCGTTTTCTCCTGCATTACTTTCAGCGCGGTTTCCATGGACCGGTACATAATTTCCACCGAGCTTTTTAGTTCCTCCAGGGTAAGGGCCTTATAATACGTTACATCGACGGCAAGGATCCGTTTAAAGCCTGCGTCCCGGGCGATGTAGACGGGCATATTATTGGAAAGGCCCCCATCGGCAAAACAGTGGGTACTCAACACCAGGGGTTCCAAAAAAGGGGAATAGGCTATGGAGGCCCGCACCGCCAAAGCAACGGAACCGGAATTAAAAACCGTCTCCGTACCCCGGCTTAAATCTACGGCATTACAGCGAAAGGGAATCCTGGTCTCATCAAAACTTTTGCCCCCGGTAAGGCGGTCCAATACGCCAAGAAACCCCTGGCCCGAATCGATCCCCGGCTTGGTAACAAGGCTCCCCAAAATTTGTCCTGCCTTAAAAACCTTGCCCACCGGTCCATTCATCTTAAACGCAAAACCATCCATGTAATTATTGATATTAAATTCTTCAAGAACAAATTTTTCAATTTCCGGCGCCGGCATTCCGCAGGCATACACACCCCCAACTATCGCCCCCATCGAGGTACCGACAACAAGTGAAGGCGGCGGCGCCCCCATATCGGTAAGCGCCTTAAGAACACCCACATGTGCAAGTCCCTTGGACCCGCCGCCTGAAAGAACCAATGCCCATTTTAAATTTTTTTGAATATGCATAATTATAATTTAGTTCAATTTGGGGGAATTTGAAAGGGTTTACTGTACCGTTGCTGCCATGATTGACATGATTTTTGAATTATATTAATATTTGAGTATTAATACCAGGGGTGCTGAATGGGAACCAAAGGTTTTAAACCCAAAGTTCCGGTTTCGGCTGAGAGGAAGCGCGTAACGCTTTAAACCCTTTAAACCTGATCCGGATAATGCCGGCGGAGGGAAATTTTTTCAGGCGGTAATCAACACGCCAGTCAAAACGCCTTCGCGGATTTTTCCGGAAGGCGTTATTTTTTTGTCCCGGCAGTACAGGCCGGAAGGGAGTTTTTATGGCACAGCAAGGCGGCAAACCGCAGGCAAGTATTGCGATTCAGGTATTGCCCAGAACGGCAAGCGGGGAAGAAGTACTCCGCATTGTGGACAAGGTTATCGCCTATATTAAAGGTACCGGACTTAACAACTTTGTCGGCCCCTTTGAAACCACTGTTGAGGGTGATTTTGACACGCTGATGGATATTGCAAAAGAATGTCAGCTTATCTGCATACGCGAAGGGGCGGAAAGCGTATCGGCGTACATCAAAACTGCGTACAACCCCAAAGCGGGGATCTGGTCTATTGAAGAAAAAACCGCCAAGTTTCATGCATAAGCGAAACTTCGGCTCCGTGCCGAATAAAAGTTCTGCTTTGAACTGGTCCTCGTTTGTTTTGGTCACAGCATTGATCCTGCTCTGGCAGGGGGTGAGCATGGCAGGAATTCTCCCGGGCTATATGCTGCCAAGTCCGGTACGGGTCGGCGCAGCTTTTGTCAAAGACTTTCCTCTGCTCATGCACCACCTGGGGCGTACGCTGCAGGAGGCGGCGATTGGATTGGCGGCTGCCGTCGCGGCGTCGTTTATCCTTGCCATATTGATGGACGCAAACCGTTTTCTTAAAGCGTCGGTGACGCCGCTTTTGGTCCTTACCCAAACCATGCCCACCATCGCCATTGCGCCCCTGTTGATTCTATGGATGGGCTACGGCGCGGCGCCGAAAATTACGCTGATATTTTTAACCTGTTTTTTCCCGATGACCGTGGGACTCCTTGGCGCCTTTGCCCAGGCCGACGCCGACGCGATACGGCTGCTTCAATCAATGGGCGCCTCCCGTCATCAAATTTATCAATACATCAAACTGCCCGAAGGAATGCCCGCCTTTTTTTCGGGACTTAAAATATCGAGTTCGTATGCAATCATCGGAGCGGTGATATCCGAATGGCTCGGCGGTGACGCAGGCCTTGGCGTCTACATGATACGCGTCCGCAAATCGTATTCATTTGACAAAATGTTCGCAGTGATTTTGTTAACCGCCGGGGCAAGTTTTGTTTTGATGAAACTGGTAACGGAGATAGAAAAAATAGTAATGCCCTGGAGGAAGAAAGAAGAATAAAAACCACGAACCACACGAAGGGACACGAAGGGGAAGAGAGGAAGAAAGAGAACCGCGAAGTCGAATAAGTCGAAAAAGGAAGTAAAGAGATAAAGATTTGTGATGGACCTGCCCTGGACTTCTCTCTCCTTCTTAACTTATTTTACTTCTTCGACTTTGCGGTTCATTTATCTTAAGTATTTATAAAGGAGGTATGAAATGAAAAGAATGTTTTTAGCAGCGTTGGCGGTTTTGATTTTGGCGGGCTGTGCGGGACGGAAAACGGGAGCCGGTAATATTCGGGTGGTGCTGGATTGGACGCCGAATACCAACCACACCGGGCTTTACGCTGCCCTGGAAAAGGGCTGGTTTGCCGAAGAGGGGCTCACGGTGGAAATCATGCAGCCGCCTGAGGATGGGGCACTGATACTTTTGGGATCGGGGAATGCGGAATTTGCCGTGGATTTTCAGGAATCACTCGGACCTGCGATTGCCCGTGAACGGGATATCATTCCGGTGACGGCGGTGGCGGCGATCATAAGCCACAATACCTCGGGGATCATGTCCCTTTCAAAAAGCGGAATAAAAAGTCCCCGTGACCTTGCGGGGAAACGTTTTGCCTCCTGGGAGACGCCGCTTGTGAGCGCGGTAATCCGGGACATTGTCGAAGGGGACGGCGGGGATTTCAGCGCGGTAAAGATGATTCCCAATTCGGCCACCGATGCATTCTCCGCCCTTGAAACCGATATTGACGCTATCTGGATTTACTATGCCTGGGACGGTATTGCAGCTGTTATTCGCGGGACCGAAATTGATTATCTTGATCTGGGGCAGATAAACCCCCGCCTCGATTTTTATACTCCGGTGCTGGTAACCAATACGGACTATGCCGCCAAAAATCCGGAAGAAGTCAAAAAATTCCTGCGGGCGGCAGGCAGGGGTTATCACTTTGCCATAGAAAATCCTGCGGAAGCGGGCGCCATCCTTTTAAAGTACGCCCCCGAACTTGATGCGGCGCTGGTACTCCGCAGTCAGGAATATCTTGCCTCCCGGTATCAGGGTGACGCGAAGCGATGGGGAGAAATTGATCCGGAGCGTTGGGGAAATTTTTACCGCTGGATGTTTGATAAAGGTCTTTTGGAAAAGGATATTGGCAAAGGCGGATTTACCAACGGGTACCTTCCCTAAGATCGTTATAATGGAAACAATGCCGGAAAAATCGTCAGAAACGAAGGTACTCTTTTCCTGTGAGGCCATCACAAAAAACTATAATGGGGAGCCGGTGGTCAGCGGGATTAACCTTGAGCTGCATGAAGGAGGTTTCATTTCCCTTTTAGGCCCTTCCGGGGTGGGCAAGACGACTCTTTTCAATGTGCTTTCCGGTGTGGACAAGCCTGACTCGGGGAAGGTCCTTCTTGCAGGAAAAGACATTACCGGCATTTCAGGCAGGGTAAGCTACATGCTGCAAAAGGATCTGCTTTTGGAATACCGCACCGTTTTGGACAACGTGATCCTTCCCCTGCTGATTCGGGGACAGAAAAAAAAAGAAGCCCGCGAAAAGGCCGCCGGTTTTTTCCCCCGGTTTGGCCTAGCAGGCTACGAAAAAAAATATCCGCGGGAACTTTCCGGGGGTATGCGTCAGCGGGCGGCCCTGCTGCGTACCTGTATGCTGGAAAACCCGGTAATCCTCCTTGACGAACCGTTCTCCGCGCTGGACGCCATTACCCGCCGTGTTATGCAGAACTGGTACCAGGATATCACCGCCGGTATGAAGCTCTCCACCCTTTTTATCACCCACGATGTCGAAGAAGCCCTCACCCTCTCCGACCGGGTTTATATCCTCACCGGAAAGCCCGGCCATATCACCGGCAATTTCGAAATTACCCCGCCCCGTCCCCGTAATCATGATTTTTCGGTTTCACCGGAATTTTCCGCCCAAAAGCGGGCTATTCTTGAGGCGATAGGGTTGTAACCGGACCTCAGCGGGCGTAATTAATTCCAAATTCAAAGAAATACAAACCGCAGAGAGCGCAGAGAGAAGAACGCAGAGTACACAAAGAAGAAAAACTCTGCGTTCTCTGCGTCGAACCTTTGGTTCGAACTCTCCGCGTTCTCTGCGGTTAATTTCTTTGTTTTTACAATTTATCGAAGAAACGTATAATTGAC
>JAISJS010000268.1 GCA_031261385.1 Treponema sp. | reverse complement strand
GCGTCCGCGCGGTTTTGCCTTTATCCCCACGGGGGACTATAACAGGAATCATTACCGTACCGGAGGCGGCGGGGATCTGCTGTTTGATATCGATCTTTCCGGTATCAATCCGGAAGTTTTACCGGGCCTGGGTTATTCGGCAGGTCTTGAAATGGGGGGACAGTTCTTGGGTTTTGCCGGCGGCGCGGAAGGGAATTTACAGCTTTATTCATTAGGTCCGGAATTGAGGCTTTTCTATTATCCGCTTTCCCGCCTTATGGTCAGTGCGGAAGGGGCGCTGGGAGTTTATACCGGTATCGCAGGAGACGGAAGTTCAACCGGTTTTTGGTGGCGGGCGGGGGCGGAAGCGGGCTTCAGGTTTTCCCCTGCTTTTACCCTGTCGGCTAACGCCGGTTATAAAAAATATGAAAATTCCTACGGCGTCGATCCATTGGGGGGCATGTATCTTGGCTTAACCGGGATTATTGTTTTTGAAACACGGAGCGGCAATGCCGATATCGAACTTGCCGTAGTCCGGGATGAAAATGTTTTTCCGGTGTTTCTCCAGTTATACCAGCAAAACCCCGCTGCGCTGTTACAGATCACCAACCGCGAGTCGGCAGAAATTCGGAATGTGCGGGTGAGTTTCCGCGCAGGGGAATTTACTTCTTCCGAATTTGACTGCGGAACAATTCCGCTTCTTGCCAAAGGCCGTTCGGCGGAAGTTCCGCTGCTTGCGGATTTTTCACCGGCTGTTTTAAATTTTACCGGGGAGGGGCGCATTACCGGGGAACTGGTACTCAAATATACGCTCTTGGGGGCGGAGCGGCAGACAATCCACAGTGTCGCAGTCCCGGTGCATAACCGTAACGCTTTCCGCCCGGGTGATGCGCGGGCGCTTGCCGCTTTTGTCTCTCCGACCTCGCCTGAGGTTCTTGAGTTTTCTAAATATATTTTGGGGTTGGCGCGAAAAAATTTTAAAACAGGTTTGAACCAGAATATGCAGACAGCGGTGTGGCTCTTTGAGGGACTTCGTCAGGGAGGAATAAAGGTGAACGACGGCGGAAGAAACGGCGCCGGAACTTCCGATCTTGGCGAAATACAATTTCCTGCGGAGACCCTGGGCTACCGCACGGGCAGCGCCGTTGACACCGGCCTGCTCTACGCCGCCGCGCTGGAAGCGTCAGGGGTTCGCGCCGCAGTAATACGTCTTGAAAATGAAGCAATTACGGCGATTTCCATGGGGATTAACGGGAATGCGGCGCTTTCCAATTTCAATGGGAATGAACGGATACTGATTATAAATGATGAAGTGTGGGTTCCCCTTGCGATGTCAGCGCTGCCACAGGGCTTTACTTCTGCCTGGGATAAGGGCTTAACGCATCTTAATCGTGTTTTTAGCAATAATGAGGCCGTCGACTTTGTTATTCTGGAAGACGCCTGGGCGGTATACCCGTCTGCGCCGCTTCCTTCGCAGGGTATTCAGGTCAGGGCGCCCGGCGAAACAGTTACGGCAGCTGCGGCGAATACGGCTATTAACGCATATATCACCCGTGAGCTGCGGCCTGCAATTACTGCGGTAAGCGCGGAAATCAGGCGCAGTCCAACGCCGGAGTTATATAACCGTCTGGGGCTTTTATATATGCGCGCCGCTCAGAACGCCGATGCAAAATCAAATTTTGAACGGGCCGCAGGAATGGGCTCTGTTGCAGCAATGAACAACCGGGGAAATATTGCACTGGCGGAAAAGGATAGTTCCGCAGCCGAGCGCTGGTTCCGTCAGGCGCTTGCAAAAGAGCCGGAAAACAGGGCGGCATTAAATGGACTGGAACGGGCAAAAAATGCGGCGCAATGAACGGTATTCGTTTTTAAGACCGCAGTTTCTTGTCCTGTTTTTATTGCTGTCAGGCGCCGTGTTTGCGTTTGCCGAACAAAATATCGCCCTCCGTATTCAGGGCAATGCCGCCATTCCCGTTGGGAATAAAAATTATACGACAGGCTTTGGCCTTGGACTTGCCGCCGACTGGACTTTTCTGCCCTGGCTGGGGCTTTCGTTAAACGGCGCCTATTCAGGCATCGGGGCGCAGGGTACCGAAAACTTTTCATTGTTTGAAGGCGGAATCGGGCCGCTTTTTCAGTGGCGGCTCAATGACCGTTTTACGCTGCAAGCCGAAGGAACTATCGGGCTGTATCAGGTTCGCTGGAAAGATGAAGGGGAAACTCATCTAAAGGCGGGAGGAACTCTTTCCGCTTATTTTCACGCAACGCCGTATATTTCGATTCTGGCCTATGCCGGAATGAATGGATACCGTACCGCGCCTTTTGGCGGCCTTTCCGCAGGGGCCGGTATCAGCTTAAATCTTCCCGAAATCATTTCCCGAAAGACACGGGTGCAGGGTGAAAAAATTGAACAGCGTCCGGTGTTCCCCGTGTCCTATGCCTGGTACGAGGACAACCCGGTGGCGGTAGTGCGCATAACGAACAATGAGCCGAATACGGTGACGTCCCTTTCCCTGTCATTTTTTCTGGAACAGTATATGAAAACGCCGACGGTGTTCGCTGTTTTGCCAAGCCTTGCGCCCGGTGAACAGGCGGACTTTCCGGTGACGGCCTTGTTCAATGAGGCTATGCTTGATTTAACAGAGAACATCAACGCCAATGCCCTTATCAGCATTGACTACCGGAGTTTGGGAAGCCGCAAGCGGGGTACTTTCGCCGTCACGATGCCTGTTTATCACCGTAACGCCCTTTCCTGGGATGATGATCGCCGCGCCGCTTCCTTTGTGTCCTCCCGTGATCCCGCGGCCCGGCTCTTTGCCAAATATGCCGGCAGCGTGATGGATGACATGCTGCGGGAAGACATACCGCGGAATGTTCAATATGCCCTTGCCTTGTTTGAGGCGCTCAACCTGTACGGTGTGAGTTATATTATCGATCCCGCAAGCTCTTATATAAAAATGTCACAGGATGCCTCAAGTTTGGACAATTTAAATTACCCGTACGAGACCCTTTTCTACCGCGGCGGCGACTGCGACGATCTATCGATATTGTTTTGTTCATTACTTGAAGTGCTCGGTATTGATACGGCGTTCATTACAACACCGGGGCATATATTCATGGCGTTCGAAATCGAAGCAAGCAGGAATTTAACCGCAGAGGGCGCAGAGGGAAGATGGAGAATGCTGAATGATGATAAACTCATTTCCTTTGAAGGTTCGGTTTGGATGCCGGTGGAAATTACGATTCCGGGTGAAGGATTTTTGCGGGCTGTTCAGGTGGGGACGCAGGAATGGAAGCGAGCAGGAGATAAGGCAAAACTGTACCCGATGCGGGATTCCTGGGAAGTGTACCCTGCGGCAAGCGTCCCCAACGCGGCGGGAAGAATGCCGGTATTACCTGAGGAAGATGCATTGACTCGAGCGATTGATAATTCACTTGCAAGGTATTTACGTGGAAGATAGAGAAGAAGAGATAAACCGCAAAGGCGAAGAAGGCGCAGAAGGAAGGAAATATTCTTCTTCCACCTTTTTCGCCTTCTTCGCCTTTGCGGTTAAATTTATTCATCTTGGCGGTTTGTCTTACTAAGGTATTCCTGTCTGCCAAGTTCATACAAGTTGTTTCCTTTACTGTCGATGGCAACGGTCACCGGGAAATTTTCCACCGTTAATTCCCGCACCGCCTCGGTTCCCAAATCTTCA
>JAISJS010000220.1 GCA_031261385.1 Treponema sp. | reverse complement strand
TAACCCCTGCCGCCACGCTTGGGGCGCGGGGCCGTTCAACTGCCGCCTCATCGGCAAAAGCCATCGCCCGGTTCTGCATGACACTGTTATAGCTTTTCTGCATCACCGTATCTTCAGCTGCCATCTCCGCAAAATTTCCTGCATTACCGTATCCCGATTCATAGGTGCGCCCTTCGGCAGCTCCGGCAATCGCCAAAGGCAATACCGGCCGGGAAAGATGGTAGGGGGGATAGAGGTTCTGGATAAACGAAACCGGGCGGCCTGTTACCAGAGAGAGCTCGACATTGTTCCAGTCGGTATCGCTGTCGTTATCTACGATGGCCCAGCCCTGGAGAAAGGGATCCTTCCCGGTCAGGTCGAGCCGGTACGAAACTTTCCACACCGGTGTGGGAATCACATAGCTTATAACAATATTACGGCTCCCGTTTCCCGGCAGGGTAACAAGGAGGTTCCGGCTCTCCGTATCCCGGGAATCCATAATAAGGTCGAGCGCCCGGTGGAGATCGGCATTGATTTTTTCATCTTTAAAAGAAAACGAAGAAATATCTTTTATGGCAATCACCCTGATTCCCGATGCGGTAAGAAGCGAGAGCCGCTCCTCCACCGTTTCTTCTCCGGTAAGACTAAAGCCGTTGCGCCGGAATTCCACTCCGATGATACGACCGCTGATCGAAAGCGGCGCAAATATTTCCAGTTCAGCGCCTTTTAGTCCGTTGAGAATTTGACCGATACCCGGTTCCCCTGAAAGATCGATTTTAAGGCTCCGCAGGGTCCTGTAAAGGGTTTGCGCCGAAGCATACCGCACCGAAGGGGAAAGCGAAGCGGGATCATTAATGACAAGGGACTTTAACGCATCGTTCACCGCTTCCATGCTAAAGGGAAGGGTAAGCTGCGCCGGCGCTGCCGCGGAACCGCTGATGAGACCTGAATGTTCAAAATAACCCACCCCGGAAGAAAAAAGGGCAAGCCGTTTGAGCGGAAGCGATACCTCAGTTCCGGCATTTTGTGCGGAACTGCCTTGTTGTGTATCCCGTATCGATTGAGAAAAAACCAGGGAAACCAAAGAACCACAGAGCATGAATAAAACAAACTTTTTCATACGATAGAGTGTAGTTTATAACTCTGAAGTTTACAATAAAGAAGAAGATTAACCACCGAGGGCACAGAGAATGCGAACCAAAGGTTCGTACACAGAGGACACAGAGCAATATTAGAGAAAAATACCAGAGAGAATTTTAAAATTCTTTTTCTTCTCCGTGTTCTCTGCGTTTCCCTCTGCGCACTCTGCGGTTATTCTCCCGGTTTCTGGTTCCGGTGCTCCAGTTGTAAAGTTTTTGTCGGCTGGTCGCAGACTTCCGGGGGACCAAAGTACTGGATGGCGCCGGGAAAGAGGAAACTGGTTTTGACTGCCCAGATATCCCGTACCGCGTCAAAGGCTTTAAAGGGTCCGCCGTCCAGTTCAACCAGGGCCTTTTTGATGACCGGTTTTTTTGCACCATGACGCTGTTCCATGTTCATCATCATTGTCAGGGGAACACCGCCGGCAATCCACTGCTCTGCGGGGGCGGTAAGGTTCCGCACGCTGGACAGGTAGCCTGAGAGCCCGGAGGCAATCAGGATAAAGGCGCCGAAGCCGAGGCTGTAGCAATAGTCGGAATCAAAGTTTGAGGGAAAGGCGCAACGGCCTTCGTAGCCGAAGAAGTGGCCCAGCGGACTGAATTTTCCCTTGTATAAATTATTTTCCTTGAGGACGTGTAACTTTTTTTCCACCATGCCCATAAGGAGTTTTTCCGTTTCGATACGGGAAACCTGGACATTTCCGTGGGGGTCCCGGTCAACAAGAAATTCACGGGCAATGTCCGGGGGCAGGCTCTGGAGCAGCTTGTATGAAGCATCGGATATCTTGCGGCTGAGCCAGTAGAGCTGATCGATAAATGAGCTAAGCCGGGAAAATTCTTCGTTATTATCGGCGATAGTATCGTTAAGTTCCTGAATGAGTTTTTTCATCTCCGGGATAAATTCAACAAGTCCTTCGGGGATAAGCACCACTCCAAAGTTGTCGTTGTTTTCCGCACGCCGCACAATAGAGGCGCAGATATGATCGACGACCTGATCGAGGGAAAGGCCCTTGGCCTCCACCTCTTCGGAAACAAGGCAGATATTGGGCTGGGTTTGAAGGGCGCACTCCAGGGCGATGTGGCTTGCCGCCCTGCCCATAAGCTTGATGAAGTGCCAGTATTTTTTTGCGCTGTTGGCATCCCGCTCAATATTGCCGATGAGTTCGCTGTACGTCTTGCAGGCGGTATCAAACCCAAAGGATGTTTCGATATATTCGTTTTTAAGATCCCCGTCTATGGTTTTGGGGCACCCGATGACCTGGGTTGCCGAACCCTTATCCGCAAAATATTCGGCGAGCAGGGCGGCGTTGGTATTGGAATCATCGCCGCCGATGATCACCACGGCGGAGAGGCCGAGCCTTTTTGCCGTTTCCAGGGCGGCGGCAAACTGTTCAGGGGTTTCAATTTTTGTCCGCCCTGATCCGATGATGTCAAAGCCGCCGGTGTTCCGGTACTCATTGATAATCTCATCGGTAAACTCGATTTTTTTGTCATCGGTAAGGCCGCTCGGCCCCCTGAGAAACCCATAGAGCTTTGATTCGCTGTTTCCCTTTTTAAGGCCGTCGTAAAGGCCGGCAATGACGTTGTGCCCGCCCGGCGCCTGCCCGCCTGAAAGGATTACCCCGACTTTGAGCTCCCGGC
>JAISJS010000294.1 GCA_031261385.1 Treponema sp. | reverse complement strand
GATAGTATTTGATACCTTACCCCGGCCGCCGCTCAGGCTTGCCCCGCCGATGACGCAGGCCGCGATGGCGTCAAGTTCAAACCCCGAGCCGATGGTCGGCGTCGCGATGGCAGCCCGGGAGCAGAGCACTATTCCCGCAATGCCGCACATGATCCCTGAAATGGCATAGGCGGAAAATTTGTAGAAATTGACGTTGATCCCCGCAAGGTTGACGGCATTTTCATTGCTCCCCGTGGCGATAACCAGCCTGCCGTAGACGGTGTACTTCATGATGAATAAAAACAGGGCGATCACGATGACCGCCAGCCACACCGGTAAGGGCACACCGGTGAGGGGGTCCGAGGTTTGGCCGAAGCTCACCAGAACTCTGCTGGCGGTTAAATTCATGGGCAGCCTGATCGGGGAGCCGCCGGTAAGGATACTCGCGATGCCCCGCATAATCGTCATGGTCGCCAGGGTCGCCACAAAGGGGGATATTTTCAGGTAGGCTACCAGCACCCCGGTTATACTGCCTATGGCAAGCATAATGAGCAGGGTAAGCAAAATCGCCCCAAACATTCCGCCAAGGGAATCCAGGTTTCCCTTAACCAAAAAAAGGGCAACACAGCAATTTCCCAGGGCAACCCCGGCGCCCACCGACAGGTCAATGCCGCCGGTCAGAATCGTCAGTAATACGCCGATGCCTATCATAAAGTAAGGAACCTGCTGCCGCAGTACATTAAAAATATTCCCGCTGGAGAGAAACACATCCGATAAAAGGCTGGACGCGATGACGAGGATAATAAATATAATAAACACATTGTACTTTAAGAGAAAATTAATTATCACCCGTCTTCTTGCGGTACTCAATATCCCGTCGCTCATAATCAGTTGACCCCCATGGAATAATGTATCATGTTTTCTTCAGTCAATTCATCTTTACCAAGCTCGCCCACGATTTCGCCGCCCTTCATGATAAGAGCCCGGTCGCACATGCCGATGATCTCCGTCATTTCCGAAGAAACAACCACCATGGCAAGCCCCTGGTCTACCAGGGCATTGATAATTTTGTAAATTTCTACCTTTGCGCCGACATCAACCCCCCGGGTAGGTTCATCCATGAACAGTATCCCGCATTCACATGCCAGAAGTTTGGACAGGGCTACCTTCTGCTGATTCCCCCCGGAAAGGCTTGAGACATTATTTTCCAGGCTGCCCAGTTTGATTTTTAGCTTATCTATCATTTCCCGGGAGAAGGAAAGTTCCTTTTTAAAATTAATTTTGTGGAGCAGGCTGCAGAATTTTTTTAAACTTGCCAGGGTAATATTGTGCAGTATGGGGAGGTCCAAAAGCACCCCCAGGGTCTTCCGGTCTTCCGGCAGCAGGCCGATACCGTTACTCACCGCTATCTTGGGGGAGTGAATCCCTGTTTTGATCCCGTCAATGTATACCTCACCGGAGTCCCGTTTATCCGCCCCATAGATCGCACGGAGCAGCTCCGTCCTGCCGGAACCGACAAGGCCCCCGATGCCAAGGACCTCCCCCTTCCGTACCTCGAAGGAAACATTCTTTACCACATTCCCCCGGGAAATATTTTTAACGCGCATTTTAACGCCGCCGATCTTTGGTTCCCTGGGGGGAAAAAAGTTTTGTAGTTCACGGCCAATCATCATGTTTACCAACCGGTTCCGGTCTACGGCGGAAACATCCAGGGTATCAACATTGGCGCCGTCCTTTAAAACGGTAACCCGGTCGCAGATACGCAGGATCTCGTCAATCCGGTGGGATATGTAGATAATGGAAATGCCCCTTCGTTTGAAGTTATCCAGCAGCCGGAAAAGCTGTTCAACCTCATAGGAGGCGAGTACCGCAGTGGGCTCATCCAAAACAAGGACGGAACAGTTTCTGGTAACCGCCTTACAGATCTCAACAATCTGCTGGTAGGCGACGCTCAGATCCCTGACCGCAGCGTTTACATCAATGTTTAAAAATCCAAGCTGGTCAAGCTGCTCCTTTGCTTTTTGCTTCAAACCCTTCCAGTCAATGATGCCGTGTTTATCGCTCAGCTTATCAATATAGATGTTTTCGGCCACCGTCAAATCATAGACCAGGGCAAATTCCTGGTAGATAACGGAAATGCCCTTCTCTATGCCCTGCTTCGGATTAGCAAAATGGATTTCCGTTCCGTCCAGAAAAATGTGCCCCGAATCCATGTGGGTTGCACCGGACAATACCCGCATAAGGGTTGATTTACCGGCGCCGTTTTCACCCATAAGCGCGTGGATTTCACCGGGCCTGACCTGCAAATTTACGGAATTCAGGGCCTTTACCCCCTCAAACCGCTTGGTGATTTGCCGCATATCAATCCGTAACTGTTCCTGCATGACAACCTCTGGGTTAACGATACTTGTCTACCAACTCTTTTGTGGTACGATACGCCTCGGCAACAACCTTTTCGGCGGGCCAGGTATAATACTCCGGCCGCAGGGTTTCTATCGAGACGGGCCCTTTAAATCCTGCTGCCTTGAGATTGGAAAGATAATTATTCAGGTCGATTTCTCCGGAATCTACAAAACGGCGATCCGCAGGCCCTAATTCATCCACCGGGCGGTCATCACAGTTGTTGATATGGGCGATGAAGATTTTATCCACCGGCACCTTCCGAATCGCTGAAAAATCATTCAGCTTCCCGTTTAAATGAAGGTTGACGCTATCCACCGCGAGCCCTACGTTACTACAGCCGGTTTCCTTCACAATTTCCCAGGCATGCTCCAAAGTTCTGACCGAACAGCCCCTGCCGCACACCGGTTCCCAACAGAGATTGACCTCGTACTGCGCGGCGACAGGAGACAGGGTCCGCAGAATCCGTACACTAAAATCCGTAACCTGCTCCCGTGAATAGGGGTAGTCCACCGTATTGATGCCATGGGGGACATACAGGCTGCCCGAATCACTCAGCATGGGGTTTACGATGATAAAGTAATGGTCACCGATTTCTTTGGCAATCTGACAGCAGCTGAGAAAATACGCCAGCATCGCGCGGTCATTCTCCAGAGCCTTACCGGTGTTTTTCGGATCAAACAGTTCAGGATAGGTGAACAGCGCGTTGATCGCATGGGGCTTGAGCCGGCTCTTCGCAAAAAAGTCTTTAAGCTCCTTTACCGGATGAAGACGTACGTAATCCAACAGCAGGGCCGCATGGATCTCAATGTAATCAAACCCTGCCTTTTCACAGAGTACCAGATCCTTTTCCAGGCTGGAACAGCCGATACCCGTTCCTTCGTTATAGGATAACTTCATGTTATTTTTGTTTCCCCGCATTCAACAGGACTGCGATGATGATTATTGCGCCCTGCATGATCTGCTGAGGATACACGGGTATGCTCAGCAGGTTCATGATATTTCCGATTAGGGCAAGGATGAATACGCCGACTATGGTATTCCCGACCCTTCCTTTGCCGCCGGAAAGGGATGCGCCCCCGATAACCGCCGCCGCTATTGCGGTCAGTTCAAACCCCGTCCCGGCGGAGGGAGTCGCAATTCCCGCCCGTGCCGTGATAAGCACCCCCGCAACCCCCGAGAGGGCCCCGCATATCATATAGGCGGAGAACATATATTTTTTGACGTTGATCCCCGCCAGCCGTGACGCATCAGTATTACTGCCGGTCGCCACAATGAGCCGCCCGAAGGTCGTGTATTTCATAAGGAACCAAAACAGGATTACAAACAGGATAACAACCCAGGCTGAAAAGGGCATACCGATCAGGGGATCGCCGTTCTGGCCGAACCAGAATAACCGCTCGCTGCCGGGATTTATATCCGGTTTAACCGGAAGACGTATGGGTGAACCCATGGTTATCATGTAGGCTACTCCCCGGCCCATGGTGGTGATTGCAAGGGTAACAATGAAGGAAGGCATCTTAAGGTACGCCACAATAGCGCCGTTGACGCAGCCAATCGCCGTACCGACTAAGATGCCCATTACAATGGCGAGCCACACACCCATCATTGAATCAAAATGAAGGAAGGTAATGAAGTAGGCCACTACGGTGTTACTTACCGCAAGCATTGCGCCGGTCGATAGATCAATACCACCGGTCACTATTACGATAAGCACCCCAAGGGCCAGCATCGCAATCGGCGCCTGCTGCCTGAAGACGTTGAATATATTCTGTTTGCTGAAAAAGACCGGTGAAAGTATGGACGCAACGATGATGAGCCCGATAAGAATAATAAAGCAGCTGTACTCCTTGCAGATCCTTTTGATGCTGTTGAACGGGATGCCCGTGTTCATTGTCAGACCACCTCCATAGAATATTTTATCAGGTTTTGCTCCGTCAGTTCATCCTTATTCAGGACCCCTGTTATCCGGCCATTGCGCATGACCGCCACCCTATCGCACATCCCGATGATTTCCGGCATTTCGGAAGACACCATGACCACCCCATAGCCCTCCGTAACAATTTCATTAATAATATTGTATATCTCTACCTTTGCCCCCACATCAACGCCCCGGGTCGGCTCGTCAAAAAAAAGCACCGCGCAGTCTGCCCCCAACAGCTTGGATATCGAAACCTTTTGCTGGTTTCCGCCGGAAAGGCTGGAGCAGGGGTCCCAGGGGTTACCAATCTTGATCCTGAGTTTTTTGATAAGCCTGTCCGCAGTCTCCCGTTCACGCCGGCCGTCTATCACACCGATAATGCGGCACAGTTTGCTGAGGCAGCTGATGGTAATATTATGCATTATGGGAAGCTCAAGTAATACGCCCTGGGTTTTGCGATCCTCCGGGAGCAGTGATATGCCCGCCTTCAGGGCGTCAATCGGAGAATGGATGCCGACTTCCTTCCCTTTGATAAAGATGCTGCCGCCGTCCCGCTTATCCTCCCCGAGTATTGCCATAAGGGTTTCTGTTCTTCCGGCGCCCACGAGGCCTGAAATCCCGAACACTTCACCCGCATGAACGGTAAAGGAAACATCGTTAACCACCGTTCCCCTGACAATATTCTTCGCTTCAAAGATCACCTCCCCTATATGGGATGTCCGTTTTGGAAAATAGTTCTGCAGCTCACGGCCAATCATCATGCTTACAAGGGTGTGTTCGTCGATTTCTGAAATGGTAACGTTCCCGGCGTTTTTGCCGTCCCGGAGTACGGTACCGCGGTCGCATATCTGAAAAATTTCCTTCAGGCGGTGGGATATGTAAATAATGGATACCCCGTCGTCCCTGAGCTTCTTGAGCAGTTTGAAAAGCTGTTCCGTTTCAACCGTAGAAAGAACGGCGGTGGGCTCGTCCAATACCAAAATAAAAGAATTCCGGGAGAGGGCTTTGCAGATCTCAACGATTTGCTGATAGGCAATCGAAAAATCCGCTGCCTTTTTTGAGGGTGATATTTTTTCAAACCCCAGGTCCTTCAGTATTTTCTTTGCTTCCCCATGGAGCTGTTTCCAATTGATAATCTTCATGCCCGTGTTTATCCGGTCTATGAATATATTCTCCGTGACCGACATATCCGGCATCAGCGCAAGCTCCTGATAGATAACCGATACGCCGAGATCGATTCCCATCTTCGGGTTATGGATGTGTACCGTTTTACCTTCGATGCGTATTTCCCCCGAGTCCGGTATGGTGGCCCCCGAAAGGATCTTCATCAGGGTTGACTTGCCCGCTCCGTTTTCCCCTACCAAGGCATAAATTTCTCCCCGCTTCACGTTGAGGGAAACAGATTCAAGCGCATGGACACCGCCGAAACTCTTACAGATATCGGTCATCTGTATACGGTATTCCGGCCCTTCTGTCGTTTCTAAAGACATCCCTATCCCCGATTCGTCATCCTGATATTCAAGACTCTGCAGAACCCCGGCATGCTGCCCGTATTCTGCAGAGTATCCTTTGCGGAGACGTTTTTGTTGTTACGGGTTTGCTCCCGCCGCCCGGTTG
>JAISJS010000188.1 GCA_031261385.1 Treponema sp. | reverse complement strand
CAAAAAAATTGGGCGCTGTTATCCGGCGCCCGCAGGACCCAGCCGCCGTTCATTGCATCGGCTTCCGGCGCCTGCGGAAGTTTTTCCAGCGCCGCGCCAAAAGATTCAACTGATTTTTTACCGACCACATCAAGTCTGGCGCAGGACACAATAATAATAACGGCAAACAAAATGCCTGTTACTTTTGCTATTCTCATTTTTCTACACTCCTTGTTCTTTTATTGTTTGCGCCGTTCGTGGTTAATTTCTTTAACACAGCCGGCCTGTATTGTTTCAACCTTAGGGCATTGGTCAACACCGACACAGAACTCATGCTCATGGCCGCAGCGGCAAAAATGGGGTTGAGCAGGGGGCCGCCGAAAATATGCAGCAGTCCTGCGGCAATCGGTATACCAACGGTATTATAGCCAAAGGCCCAGAACAGATTCTGCTTGATATTGCGTATCGTCTTTTTGCTCAAATCAATGGCGGTGGGTACATCCAGGAGGTCGCTCCGCATCAGCACGATGTCCGCCGATTCCATAGCCACATCGGTCCCGCTTCCTATGGCGATGCCGATATCAGCCTGGGCAAGGGCCGGGGCATCATTGATACCGTCGCCTACCATAGCAACCTTTCTTCCATCTGCCTGTAACTTTTTAACCTCGTTGGATTTATCCCGGGGCAAAACTTCCGAAAGAACCCGGTCTATACCGACCTGCCGGGCAATGGCGGCGGCGGTTTTTTGATTATCACCGGTGATCATCGCAACTTCTATGCCCATCTTGTGCAGAATTTCAATAGCAGCCTTGCTGGAAGGCTTTACCACATCGGCTACGGCGATAATGCCGACGAGTCTGAAACCTTCGGTTTCTTGACCTCCGGTCTCTTTACCTTTTTCGCCGACGGCGACATACATCGGGGTTTTGCCTTCCTCCGCAAGGCGGTCGCTTTCCGCGGCGAGGGCATCAAGGGCAATGACGCGCTCATCCATGAGTTTCCGGTTACCGATAAGGACGCGCTGTCCGTCAATGGTCCCTTCAATACCGAGCCCGGTAATCGAGGTAAAATTTTCAACCGGTACTAATTCTATCCCTTCGGCAAGCGCCCCCTGCACTATGGCCTGTCCGAGCGGATGTTCGGAGCCTTTTTCCGCAGAAGCGGCAAGCCGGAGGAGATTTGCCCTTTCCCATTCCCCGCTCCCCGTCACGTCGGTCACCGTTGGTTTGCCTTCGGTAATCGTACCGGTTTTGTCAAAAACGATGGTCTTGATACGGTGGGCAATTTCCAGCGCCTCGCCGCCCTTAATCAAAATTCCGTTTTCTGCGCCTTTACCGGTTCCCACCATAATCGCCGTAGGAGTGGCAAGCCCCAGGGCGCACGGGCAGGCAATCACCAGGACTGAAATAAATATGGTAAGGCTGAATTTTACCGGAAAGTAGCCTGCCGGTAATAAAGCAGGGTTGATAGTGGTAGCAATAAACCAGGCGGCGCCTGCGGCAACGGCAATAATGCACACCACCGGCACAAAGTACCCTGAAACCACATCGGCAAGCTGTGCAATTGGCGCCTTTGACCCCTGCGCGTCCTCGACAAGTTTTATTATCTGCGCCAGCGCGGTTTCCCCGCCGACCCTGGTGGCTTTAAACTGTATGAGGCCCGTGGTGTTTATCGTGGCGGCATACACTTCGGCGCCGGCAGTTTTATCCACGGGCATACTTTCCCCGGTGAGCATTGATTCATCAATAGCGGTGCGCCCGCTTACCACTACCCCGTCCACGGGGATCTTGGCGCCGGGCTTTACCAGAATGATATCGCCTGCGATAACTTCATCAATCGGAATTTCTTTTTCTGTCCCATTCTGAATGATGACAGCGGTCTTTGGGGCAAGCCCCATAAGTTTTTTAATGGCCTCGCTGGTTCTGCCTTTGGAAACCGCCTCAAGGGATTTTCCCAGGAGAATCAGGGCGATGATGATTCCTGCGGTTTCAAAGTACAGGGAATCCACCGCGATAAAATTGCCCTGAATAATCTGCCAAATATTGTAGAGGCTGTAGGTAACCGCCGCAGTGGTCCCCAGGGCAATAAGGGAATCCATATTGGGACTTCGCTGTATGAGCGCCTTAAAGCCCACGGTATAAAACCGGTAACCCACTGCAATAATCGGGATAACCAGAAGAAGCTCGGTCAGGCCGTTCACAAGCGGAAAATTCATCGGGGAGAGGGCGCGGGGAAACGGTAGGGTAAACACCTTGATCATCGGGGCCATGGCGACATACAAAAGAGGCACTGCAAAACTGATGGCGATGATAAATTTAGTCCAGAGGATCTTTATCTCCCGCTCTTTGCGGATCTTGTCTTCATCGACATTTTTGTTTTGCGCAAGGCCCGCCGTATAGCCGATTTTTTCAATGGCTTCTTTAATGCCCGAAAAACGTACAATCTGCGGATCGAATGCAACCGTTGCCTTTTCGGTGGCGAGGTTCACCGAAACGCTTTCTATGCCTTCCACCTTGCGGACAGCTTTTTCAATACGCTGGGCACAGGCGGCGCAGGTCATGCCTCCAATTGCCAGGGCTAAATTTTCCATTAAAAATTAACTCCTTTTCCAGTTGGCAAATATACTCTTTGCCTTTATAAGAAATTCTTTGGAAATAGTCACCGTGGTGTCAGTCACCGTTTTGTTTGCAGACAAGATCGGCACCGGATTACAGCCGCCGGAACGCACTTCAACCTGGCTCATCCTGAAACGGTTTCCGCAGTTTTGGCAGACAAGCAGCGTACCCTGCTGTTTGTAAAACCCGCGGCCCGAAGCATAACAAACCTGGCAGGTGTTAAAGGCGGTCCTGTAGGTACCGTCGGGGGCTTTTACCGCTATCACCTCAAGACGAACGCCGTCAATGTCCACCGGATAAAAGGCGGCGTTTTCCGAGAGGTCCGCAATAGGGATCACAAGGTCGGCGTCTGCGACAACCGGTTTAAGTACGTTTAACTGCCCTGGATTTTGGGCAAACAAAAATCCGCCGCACAGTAGCAGCATACCCGTCAGAATAACTTTTGTACATTTCATTTTACTGCTCTCCTTTATTTTCATTATCTATCTTGCGGCATCTTCAAAAAAAGATACCGGGTAAATCAACGTTTCAAAATTTTCAACTTCTGTCTTGATACGCGCAGTATCAATATTGTTTATATCATCAACAACTTTAACATAGCCATAGTAAATATTATCTCCCGTGGAAAAATCAAAACTTCTATAGGGCATAAATTGTATGCCGTTTTCTCCATCCTGCAATTCAAGCAGGGCCTGGTATGCGGGGACAATCAGGAGGCCGTTGCCTTCATCCAGTGAATCATTGTCAATTATCCAATTTACCGGAATATTTTTCTGCACGGCGATAACCGACGGCTCAAAACCGTCATCGGTCAAATTGATTTTTATTTCCTGGTACCCGCTGTCCCCGCCAAAGGGCAGGCGGGCTGCGGCGATTGTTTTGGAAGGGATCTTCACTCCGGCGGGAACCGGCGCGGAATTAACCGCTGTAGAATTTTCTGCAATGGTTTCGCCCGGAGATATCACC
>JAISJS010000372.1 GCA_031261385.1 Treponema sp. | reverse complement strand
CTCTTCTTCTTCGCGGTTAAAATTCCTGTTACGTTCTCTGTATTTATCAGGTTCCCAAACTTGCGTTGTACAGTTCGGTGTATTTATTTGCCGAATTTTCCCATGAGAAATCCTGCTTCATGCCGCGGAGCCGCATCGCTTCGATCTGATCACGCTTGTTGTAGTAGGCCCAAACCGCCCAGCCGCAGGTGTCGTAGATTGCCTGGGGGGTAAGATCATCAAACATGAATCCCGTTCCCGTGCCGGTCTCCTGATTAAAGTTTTCTACGGTGTCACGCAAGCCCCCGGTGTTACGCACAATCGGAGGCGTTCCGTAGGTCAGTGAATACATCTGGTTTAAACCGCAGGGTTCATAGCGGCTCGGCATAAGGAAGAAATCACTTCCCGCTTCTATTAAATGACTGATTTCTTCACTGTACCCGATACGGGCTTTAAAGTTGGAAAGCCGGGATGAAAGATTCATAATTTCATTTTCACACCAGGATTCCCCGGTACCGATGAGGACGAGCTGCACATTCATGTCCCTGCAGATTGACCAGATCGAACCGTAGCCGGGACCGAAAAGTTCCCCCACGCCTTTTTGCCCGGTAAGCCGGGTCACCATTCCGATGACAGGAGTACCGGCTTCCGGGGGAAGGTTGAATTCCCTTTGGAGCGCTTCTTTTACCTTTGCCTTTCCGCTTATATCTTTTGCGGAAAACTTTTGAGGGATAAGAGGATCCTTTGCGGGGTTCCATACATCGGTATCAATGCCGTTGAGGATCCCGGTGTAATCGGCGGACCGGTAACGGAGTACCCCGTCAAGCCTGAAACCATTGGTTTGATTCTTTGTTTCTTCCGCATAGTTCGGTGAAACCGTATTGATCTTGTCCGCGCTGTACAATCCCGCTTTCAGAAGGTTCATCATGTTCCAGTCGTCAAAACCTGCGTTGTAAAAAACATCCCAGCCAAGCCCCAGGTACCAGAAATTTTCTTTGCTGTAAATTCCCTGATACCCCAGATTATGAACCGTCAGCACCGAGGCCGTTTTGGAAAATTCACCGGACCTTTCGGCGTTGTTTTTATGCCGTTCCTGGTGTTTCAGGTAGACAGGGACAAGGGCGGAAGGCCAGTCATGGGCATGGAGTATATCCGGATACCAGTCAATTTTGCGGCAAAGCTGGAACACTGCCCTGCAGAAAAAGGCAAAGCGTTTGGGATTGTCAAGGAAATCCGGTTCCGAGGGGATCCCGTAGATTCCGTCCCTGCCAAAAAATATTTCATGATCGATAAGATAAATGGGCACGTCGTTTTTTTTGGGCGATCCCGGCAGGGAGGTAGTGTAGACGGCGCTCCATTCCTCACCGCCGCCGACGGGAACCCCCATGGCGCCGGGAAGTGGCTTAAGCTTTCCCCTGTCAATAGAATAATACCGGGGAATGACGACCCGCACCTCATGCCCCTGTTTCGCAAGGGCGATGGATAAACTGGAGACCGCATCGGCCAACCCGCCTGTTTTAGCAAAGGGAACCGCTTCGCTCGATACCATCAGTATTTTCATCGAGCCCTACCTTTGCGAAGCTGTTCCCAAGGCACCGCTTCGCTCGATACCATCAGTATTTTCATATTAAATTAAAAACTTTCTATCATGGAAAGACCGTTTTCCTTTATCAGTTTAAGGCCTTTTTCGTGATCCTGAAGTTTAAAGATTACCACCGCTTTCCCGATCTTGCCCTCCAGCGAGGCGTACAGGTATTCGATATTAACCTGGGATTTCTGGAACAGTTCCATCACTTCGGCAAGGCTTCCGGGGGTATCCCCTATTTCAAGGGCCGCCACATCGGACTGCCGCGTGGTAAATCCGGCTTTGTTGAGCGCCTCGGCGGCGGCTTCGCTCTTGTCCACGATAAGGCGGAGTATACCGAAATCAGCCGTATCGGCAATGCTTATCGCCCGAATATTGATTCCCGCCTGGGCCAGTACACGGGTAACCTCCCCAAGGCGGCCTGTGGTATTTTCCAGAAAAACTGATATTTGTTTAATCTCCATATTATTACACTCCATTTTTATAAGTATAACCCGAAATCTCTTTCGGGTGGGGAAAATTCTTTAAATTTTCCGGTTATCTATAACCCGTTTTGCCTTGCCTATGGACCGTTCAATAGTCTTGGGCTCCACCAGTTTTACCTTTACGCCGATTTGCAGCTTGGATTTCATCACCCCTTCAATCCTGGCGCGAAGTTCTTCCAAGCCCCTGGTTTCATCGCTGAAGAATTCCTTTTTCACTTCAACCTGGAGTTCAACCTCATCCAGATGAGAATCGCCCCGGGTAAGGACGATAAGGTACTGCGGTTCGGTGCCTTCAATTTCGATAAGGGCATGTTCAATCTGACTCGGGAATACATTGACCCCGCGGATAATCAGCATGTCGTCGGTACGGCCAAAGAGCCGGTGCATACGAACCGTGGTCCTGCCGCAGGAACAGGGCTCCCGGATAAGGAAGGTGATGTCACGGGTCCGGTAGCGAAGCAGCGGAGTACCTTCTTTGGTGATGGTGGTAAAAACCAGTTCCCCCTTTTCGCCGTCCGGCACGGCCTTTCCGGTTTCCGGATCGATAATTTCCGGGAAAAAGAGGTCCTCGTTGATGTGGAGCCCGTTCTGGGCCTCACATTCAAAACTTACCCCGGGGCCGATAATCTCGGTAAGGCCGTAAATATCGTAGGCTTTCATGTCGTACCGGGCTTCGATCTCCTTACGCATGTTCTCGCTCCAGGGCTCCGCCCCAAAACAGCCCTTGCTTATGGGAAGCTTGTGAAGATCGATACCCGCGTCGGCGGCTTCTTCCGCCATGTACAGGGCGTATGAGGGGGTACAGGTCAGCATCGTCGTACCGAAATCCTGCATCACCATGAGCTGACGGGCGGTATTTCCGCTGGACATGGGCAGCACTTCCGCCCCGATGGTCATGGCGCCGTAATGAGCGCCGGGGCCGCCGGTAAAAAGACCGTAACCGTAGCAGTTCTGGACAATATCGTTCTTGGTACAGCCCCCGCCTGCCATGGTCCGGGCCATCGCCTCCCGCCAAATATTGATATCCTTTTGGGTATATTCATCGACAACCGGTTTTCCGGTGGTTCCCGAACTCATGTGAACTTCGACAATCTGGTCCGGAGGGGCCGCCAAAAGCCCCCGGGGATAGTTGAGCCGTAAGTCATCCTTGGTGGTAAAGGGGAGTTTTTCAATATCTTTCAGACTGTGGATATCACGGGGTTTTACCTCCAGATCATCCATTTTTTGGCGGTAAAACGGTACGCTGGAATAGAGTTTTTCCACCAGATTCTTCAAATTTGCCAGCTGCTGACGTTTTCTGGCCTCCACATCCATACATTCAGATTCGGGATTAAATATCATAATGCCTTCCTTTAAAATCGATAATAGTGAAATCCGTAAGTCAAAGCGCTTTTATATAGTATAAATTTGCGGGGAATAAGGCAATATGGCTAAAGATAGAGGAGCCGGTCCATTAAAAGGAGATTCTCCTCCGGTGTGGCGGCGGGAATTTCGCATCCCCCGGCGATCAGAGAGGTATTGGTCCCCGCCGCGATACAATCCCGTACCGCCGCTTCCACCCGGGCCGGACTGCCCTGCATCATCACTGCCACAGGGTCAAAATTTCCGGAAGCGGCAGTTTTGGTACCGGCAAAAACCCTTGCCGCCCTGCCAAAATCCACCATCCAGTCAATATCCATAATATCAGGCGCAACCCGGACCAAGAGTTCCAGCAGGGCATTGATATTGCCGCAGATATGGAGCTTTACCCGCGCCCCGCAGCGGTGGATATACTCGACCATCTCCCGGTCTGCGGCCATCCCGTACTGTTCGTAAAGTTCAGGCCCGATAAGGGACGCTACGGCATTACCCACCCCGATAAAATCCGCCCCTGCGTCGATCTGCGCTTTGGCAAAACGCTTTTGCTGTTCCAGAACGATACTGAGCAGTTCCGGCAGATATTCCTCACCGGTGGCAAGGTCCATCATCAATTCGTTAATTCCCCGCAGATCCGCCGCCTCCGCCAGGCACCCCTCCACCCAGCCGATAACCGGATAGGCGTTTCCCACTTTCCGGCGCAGCAGTTCGCAGGCCCTGACCCTGTCCAATGTCCGCTCACTTTCCAGCGGGTCAAAACGCTGCACCATGGAAAGATCAAAATCGTCGGTGATAAGGGGGATCTCCGCATACGGGACCCCGTCTTCGGGTATAACCAGACGCTCCCCGTAGGCCGCCGCTTCCCGCATGGGGTCTGAAACGGCGCAGACACTGTCCAGGCCGTACTTTTCCGCGCAAATCAGATTCCCCTCAACCAGCTTGCGGTAATCCTGCACATAACGCCCGTAGGATACCCCCGCCTCCCTGGCCACAATCGCCATAAGAAGATTCATGTTGGGAATCTTGTCCACCGCTTTTCCCGCTAACCGGGCGTTCAGCCGTTCAAGGGATGTCATTGGCTTCCTCCGTTAGCTAATAAGGCTTTCTGCAAGAATCATAATGGATTCTTTACTAACATCTCGAAATCGAAATGAGTAATACAAATCTTTAACAATTTGGGAAGAGATATTTACATTTCTCCCGGTTTTCTTAGCTACAAAACTTAACATACTATTAAATAAAAACATAGCAATTTTTGCATTTAAAACATTGGAAGATATTCGTGGACTAAAAAAAGGGGCAAGTTTCAGTATCCAAAAACACATCAGCGCTCCTTCATTAAGTTCCCCCATTTTGCATCCGTCATAGAAGATATGGAAATAAACCCGGCGTTTTTCAATGCGTTCCAATATTTCATAAAACACATCATCAAAAGTAGTAATATCCTGTATTCCGGTACTGCGGGAAAAACCGGATAAATACCGGTTGAATTTTTCTTTAAGTGACTTTATTAAATCATCATCCAGTTTGGAAAAAACCGGAAAATCCTGTGGTCTGTTCGGCATATTATAGTGTTCTTATCAGATCAGCTATTTTCTGGCCTTCCGGGGACTTTGTGAAGTCTGCTTCTTCCGAAATCATTGCATCAACAAAAGACACATCATCAGATCTGATTCTCTCGTTACTGATGGTATCTTTATTCGCAAGATATTTTTCATAATCTTTA
>JAISJS010000366.1 GCA_031261385.1 Treponema sp. | reverse complement strand
ACAGGTTTTCAAAAAAACAAGCCAAATTTTAAAAAAAACTACTTACCCCAGCCAGGAACGGCCCTTTTTTAACGCCGCATTGGGGTACTTTTTGTTGATTTCAAGTATCTTTTTTTCCAGTGTACTTTCCTTTTCATCAGCAGGTGCAAATAAGTCACCCTGGGGAACAGGATCTTCCAGATTGGAAAGCCCTGCCCCTATCAGCCTGACGCCCATGCCGCTTTTATACTTTTTGTGAAAGAGGGCAAGGAGCCGGTCAAAAAGATCGTTAATGCTCGTCACCGGATTGGCGGAGGTTTCCTGGGCGCTTTCCGTAATAAAATCGCCGTAACGGATTTTGATAAAAACCGTCCTGCTCTGCTGCTTTTCATCCAGCAGCCGCCAGACAAGCGATTCGCAAATTTCAAACAGGGCGGTCTCGATGGCAAATTCATCGTACAGATCATAGGGAAAAGTCCGCTCGGCGCTCATCGAATGGGAGCCGCGTTCTTCATCAAAGGCCGCTGCGGCTTCACCGCGGACTGCCCGGTAGAGAAAGAGGCCAAATGCTTTTCCAAAAATAGAGGTAAGCTGTTCCAAAGAAAGACGATATATATCCTCACAGGTTTTAAATCCCCGCTTTTTGAATTCTTCCTGAGTCTTTGCCCCCGCGCCCCAAATCTTTCCCACCGGAAGAGCCCGCATAAATTTTTCTTCATCTCCCGGTTTGATTATGCAGATGCCGTCGGGCTTTAACATACCGGAGGCGATCTTGGCGATGTATTTGTTCGAGGCAAGCCCCACCGAAAGAGTAAGGCCCGTACGGCTGCGGATATCTTCTTTGAGTTTTTTTGCCATAACATCCGGGGGGCCAAAGAGCCCTTCCATGCCGGTAATATCGAGAAATGCCTCATCCACGGAAAGCTGCTGCACAACGGGAGAATAATCGGCAAAGATCGCCATCACCTCCAGAGACTTTTGCCGGTAGCGTTCCATATTGCCCCGGAGGTATATGCCGTGCGGACACAGTTTAACCGCCTGGGCGACGGGCATGGCGGAATGAACGCCGAATTTTCTGGCTTCATACGACGCAGTGGACACAACGCTCCTGCGGTCGCCGGGCAGGCCTCCGACAATCAGCGGCTTGCCCCGGTACTCCGGGTGATCAAGCTGTTCTACCGAGGCATAAAATGCGTCAAGGTCTGCATGAATAAAGTACGCCATGATCTCACCGCTTTCATTATATCAGAACAATTCCCCCGCCGTTACCTCCGGATGATGGTACCGTCTTGTATCCGGGCCCAGCCGCCCGAAGGTGATGGCCTTGCGGGGACAGAAGTTAAGGCAGGCCTGGCAGGTCTCACAGGCGGTATGAAAGACCGGGCCTTTATCTGCCATTTTGATTGCCCCTGCGGGACAGATGCCGGCGCAGAGGCCGCAGGCGTTACAGGCTTCGGTCAGGCGGAAAAAGTTGATCATTGCCGGACGGGCAAGGCGGTACAGGGAGCTTATAATTTTGAAAAGAGGCTGAAAAGTCTGCATACTGCTATTTGCCCGCGTTAAAATTGCCTCTGCCGCCTGCTCAGTTGCGGCGCTTTGCAGGGCAAGCCGTTTTGTCCGCAGCGCTTCACCCGGGGCGCCGAAAATGGGAATAAAATTTTCCACGGCGGGGATGCGCCCCGCATAATTCAGGATCAATTTTTTCCGGGCCAGGACTGCGTGAACTTCAGCTAATGCGCCGCCGGGAGACGTGCCGTAACTTACCAGGGCCGCAAGATAATCCGCATGAACATCGGCCTTTTCAAGAAAACGGCGGACCATAACCGGCGTCCCATAGGCATAGGCGGGAAACATAAATATTACCGCCTCCGCCCGGATACGGATTTCGGGCTGTTTCATTTCTCTGCTTATTGGGAAGATACGCGCGCTTCCGATACGCGCCGCCAGTTTTTTTGCCGACCAATAGGTATTACCCGTACCACTAAAGTAGTAGATATTGGTCATCTTTTCCTGTTTGCTTTTGGAAAATTCTTTTTATACACATTAAAATAATAATCCACCTGATCCTTTAAGGCATCTTCAACCGGGCAGGGATCATAGCCGGTAAGGGCGGTAATCTTCTCATGGGAAAAATTGCAGTTATCCCCCAGGACCTTTAAGGCATACGGGGTGAACATCAATGTTTTCTTTTTGCGCAGGGAAATACTCTCGGCGATACCGGCAAACAACTTTACAAAGCCAAGGGGCAGGCAAATTTTCGGCGGCTTTACCCCGGCGGCGCGGGCTGCGGCGTACATCAGTTCCTTGACAGTTAAAATATGCCCGGAGAGAATATAGCTTTCCCCGGAAACACCTTTTTCCGCAAGATCCGCCAGCGCTTTTACCACATCCTTTACGTCCACAAAATTGTAACGCCCGGTCAGATATACCGGCATACGGCGCTCGGCTACGCCGACTACCATCTGTCCAAAGTTTGAACGCTTCAGCTCAAAGCCGCCGACTATTCCCGAGGGCATACCGATAACGGCGTTCAGTCCGCGGCTTTTCACCGCATCCAGAACCAGGTTGGAGGAAATCGCTTTGCTTACCGCATACGCGCCGTCCACTGCATCGGGATCAAACCTTTCTATCTCACGGAGGATCGTTGTGTTATCGGAAAATGGCAGCGTATGAATCGTGCCGGTATATATCAGCCGCTTTACCCTGCAGGCAAGACACGCATCAATGACATTTTGGGTTCCGGTGATATTTACCGCGGTAATAACCGGATCAATTTTGCTGGCAATGGAAACGATTCCGGCAAGGTGGTAAACGTATGATGCCCCCGTGAAAGCGGCTGCCAAAATTTCAGGCGATTCTATATCGGCAGGGATCACCTCATCGGCATATTGATTTAAAAAGGGAATACATTTTTCGTTTTGGTGATACAGTGCACGCACATACAGGCCGCGGCTGCACAGTTCAGCGCAAAGCGCAAGACCGGTGCGGCCCGCGGCGCCGGTGACTACATGGATTTCCCGGTCCATCGAATTTTTTACTGCTGCTTTGCCGGCTTCGACCCGATAAGGGTAAAAGACAGACCGCACTGGTACCGTTCACCACTTTCGGGGTTCACCGCTTTTTCGCTGGCATAGTAGCCCACCGATCCGGTCGAAAATTCTTTGGCCTGTGCGTAGACAGTATTCCAGACTTTGCCGCTGCTGTCCTTTATTACTATCTCAAGAAATTTCGGCGCATTGGGGTCCCGTTTGCCTGTAACAGGCGCACTTGCATCTGACATTTTTACTCTCCTGTTTAAGCAGCGTTAGCTGCCAATATAATAGATGCGAAACGAAGTTTCGCATAACTCCTTATTGATTTTCGTTTTCTCCCGGTACCGGGATAGGGTATTCTCCGGTAAAACAACCGAGGCAGAACCCATGCTCCTGAGTGCTTTGTGCGGTGTCCAATGAGGCCAGCGATTCCAGGAGCCCGTCCACGGAGATGAAAGCCAGGCTGTCCGCGCCAAGGGAAGTGCAGAGTTCGGTTACGCTGTTAATATTGCTGATAAGGTCTTTGCGGTGCGGCGTATCGATGCCGAAGTAACACGGGAAACGTACCGGCGGGGAACATATCCTGATATGTACTTCCTTTGCACCGGCTTCTTTCAAAATCGATACCAGATGGCGGCTCGTAGTTCCCCTGACAATGGAATCGTCAATGAGCACCACCCGCTTGCCTTTTACTTCACTGCGGATCACAAAGTGTTTAATCGAAACTGCCTTTTCCCGTATCGCCTGATCCGGGGCGATGAATGTCCTTCCCACATATTTATTTTTTACGATACCCATGCCGAAAGGCGTCCCCGTCGCCCTGCCGTAGCCGATTGCCGCAGGTATCCCCGAATCGGGAACGCCGACCACAAGGTCAGCCTGTAACCCCGATTCCCTGCCCAAAATTTCTCCCGCCCTGATGCGTGCTTCATACACATCGATCCCGTCAATGACGCTGTCAGGCCGTGCAAAGTAGATGTACTCAAATGAACAGGCCGCTCTGCGTGTTTTTTCGCTGAAGATAAACGAAAGCACCTGATCCTTGTTGATGATGATAAGTTCACCGGGTTCAATGTCCCGGACAAATTTCCCCCCTACCGCGTCGATGGCACAGGATTCACTGGCCAGTATCCAGCCGCCGTCAAGCCGGCCCAGGCAAAGCGGCCGTATGCCGTTAGGGTCCCGCGCCCCGACCATTGCGTCGCCGGTAAGAACCAGAAGCGCATAAGACCCTTTGACAAACTGAATTGTATCGGTAAGGGCTCTTTCCAGACCCTTTTTGTAATTCTTGGCGATAAGGTTGACGATAACTTCGCTGTCGCTTGATGAGGTAAACCCGATGCCCGCATCCTCCAGCAGTTCCCTGACCACATTGGCGTTGGTCAGGGTGCCGTTATGTGCCACGGCGATTGACCCGAGCTTAAAACGGCTGACAAAGGGCTGGGCGTTTTCGATGCAGCTTGAGCCATGAGTGGAATACCGTACATGGCCTATGGCGGCGGACCCGTTTAACTGAGAAAGAATTTCGTGATTAAAAATGTCTCCGACAAGCCCCATCCCTTTTCGCATTTCGATGACGCCGTCCTGCACTGCGGCAATCCCTGCGCTTTCCTGCCCCCGGTGCTGGAGGGAGAAAAGGCCGTAGTATACCAGCGGAGCAGCTTCTTTTTTGTGATCGGTGTAGAAGATACCAAAAACTCCGCACTCTTCATGAAACTTATCTTCATTATTTACGATCATTGCTGATTATCCAGGCGGTTAAGAATTTCGATATAAGCTTCTTTCACGTTTCCAAGGTCTCTGCGGAAACGATCCTTATCAAGTTTTTCATTGGTCTTTGCGTCCCAGAAACGGCAGGTATCCGGGGAGATTTCATCGGCAAGTACCAAATGGTTTCCATCGGCAGTGCGGCCGAATTCAAGTTTAAAGTCGATGAGCTTGATCCCCTTTTTAAGAAAAAAGGCTGAGAGAATTTCGTTTATTTTAAAAGTAGTTTTTTTGATTTCTTCAATTTCTTCAAACGTTGAAGCGCCGATGGCGACGGCATGATAATCATTGATCAACGGATCGCCAAGCGCATCATCCTTGTAGGAAAGTTCAAATACCGTGGTTTTGAGGGCGGCGCCTTCGGTAAGGCCGAGCCGTTTGGCCATGGAACCTGCAGCGACGTTCCGCACTATCACTTCCAGCGGAACGATCCTGACTTTTTTACAGAGCATGTCCCGCTCATTCAGCCGCGTGAAAAAATGGGTGGGTACTCCGGATTTTTCGAGCAGCTCAAAAAGGCCCGAGGCAATCTTGTTGTTCATGATCCCCTTGTCTTCGATCTGGCCTTTTTTCTCGCCGTTAAAGGCAGTGGCGTCATCCTTGTAATGAATGACAACAAGGTCATCCCGCGCTGTACCGTTTTCAAGGGCGGCAAAAACTTTTTTCGCCTTCCCCTCGTAAAGCTGCGCCCCTTGTTTAATATTTGCCGTATCAATATTGCTTTTCATAGTTCGACTCCTTCGTTATCTTTCCTGAAATCCGCTTTCATTTTTATTCTGTATTCCGCAAGTTTCTTTTTAAGCTCAGGATATTTGAGGGCCAATATTTCGCAGGCCAGGTATGCCCCATTGGCGGCATTGTCCACACCCACCGCTGCGACGGGAATGGG
>JAISJS010000264.1 GCA_031261385.1 Treponema sp. | reverse complement strand
GGAACTCTGCCTGCCCTACGCCGTTGATGTGGGGCTTTTCGGCAAGGCGGGCGCCGCGCCAAGTGAAACACAGTGGAAAATTTTTACCGCCGCCATGCCCCTGATCAAAGAGCGGCTGGTCTTCCTGCGGGAAGCGCCGGAAAAACTGGGTTACCTTTTCTCGGAGCCCGCGGTCCCGGCTGCGGAAGAATTTATTCCCAAGAAAGCGGATTTAACGCAGGCAATAGTATTACTGCGGCAGGGCCGGGAACTGGTTAAGCCCATGGCGGAAGCGGCAGACGACGTAACGGCGGAAAGCCTGATAAAGGAATGGGCCGAAAAAAACGGGGTAAAGCTGGGGGACCTGATGATGCCCCTGCGGGCCGCCATCACCGGCGCGCGGGTAAGCCCGCCCCTCTTTGGCAGCCTCCGCATCCTGGGGGCGGCAAAATCCCTGGAGCGGGTGGACAGGGCGCTGGCGGTGCTAAATTAGCGGCGCTAAATTAGCGGCGCTCGTTTAACAGCTTCTGTAATCCCTCAAACACTTCACCCAGGTCGGCAAAATGCTGAACGGCCCGTCCATCCAGGCGGGTGCTCTGGTTATTTACAATGACCACGTCGCCGCCGTTCCGCAGGGTGTAGTCAGGGAGGGAAGCGGCGGGGTTCACCGTCAGGCTTGTCCCCAACACCAGCATTAAGTCGGCGTTCTGCGCCTCGGTCCCCGCATCCCTCAGGGCTTCCATGGGGAGGCTTTCGCCGAAGAAGGTAATCGCCGGCTTGAGCACCCGGTTGCAGCGGGGGCAGCGGGGCAGAGCCCCGGAATGGACGATGGCGGCGGCTTCCTCAAAATCCATGCGCACACCGGCGCAGTGGAGGCAGTAGTGAATCTGCGGGGAACCGTGCACCTCAATTACCCGGCGGCTGCCCCCTTTCTGGTGGAGCAGATCGATGTTCTGGGTGATCAGCGCCTTGAGCAGCCCCCTCTGTTCCAGAGCCGCCAGTACCCGGTGCACCACCGAAGGTTCCTTTTCGTTGATGTTATAAACAAAGGAACCGGCGGCTTTATAGTAAAACGAAGGGTCCTGTTCAAAATATTCGAGGTCGAAAATTTTTTCCGCCTCCGGCTGACCGGTAGGACCGGCATTATAGAGGCCGTTCTTTCCCCGGAAGTCCCGGATACCCGAAAGGGTGCTGACCCCCGCCCCGGTAAGGGCGACGCAGTGACGGGCCTTTTTGATCCGCTGAAAAAGTACGCCGATAGTATCACTCATAGTTATCATAGGGTTATTTGTAAACACCCCAACTATAGTCACCGCTGATAGAAACCAACAGGACGATACTGAAAGGACGGTTATTGACATCGGCGTTATGGGTATAGTAGGTACCGTCCGCACGGCCCAGGGCCATGGGTACGGCGAAGTAGACCGACGTATGGGGCAGGGGATCGAAGGTGAAGCCCGGCACGAGTTGGGTGGTATTTTCACCGAAGGCGCAGAGCAGTTGGGTAAAGAACCTGAGATTCATGAACCCGCCCGGCTTGTAACTCACATTCAGGGCGGTATTAATATCTTTGATTAAAGGGGATACCACTGCATCCTGTAGATTGGCCGGGGGCCGGAACAGCCAGGAATCACTCTCACCGTTGAAAAACACTTCCCCGTTAATGCGTAGCTTACCGGAAAAAAAACTCTGCAGGAATCCGAGCGTGGCGGAAAGGTGCAGATCATCCATGGTTTTATGTTCAATGGAAGCCATCCCTTCGGCGTAGATCGCCGTATTGCCGAGGGTGGTTGTTACGGAAACAAATCCCCGCAGAGGCATGGGATCATAAAAGTACAGACCCATATCGATATCGGCCCAGGGGAAGGCCATGTTGTACTTCCCCCCGAATCCTATTTCATCCAGTCCCGGCGCCTTGCCGCCGCTTTTCAAAAAACCACTGCGGGTCAACGCAAGGAGCTGCAGCCCCCCAATACCGATGGGAATATCGGCCTTGACCATGATTGCGTCCCCGCCGGCATTCTTATCCGGCACCCGGGATAAAAGGTTGGCAAACTGAAAATTGGGAGAAATCCCCCAGGCGGTTTCATATTTTCCTGCCCGGATAAAAACAGTATTTCTAAGATTATAATCAAAAAAGAATTCTTTCAGGGAAAAAGAATCCGGCAGGGAATATTCGAAGGAACTTTTTGCCCGCAGTGTTTCTGATATCTGAACATCAAGCCCAAGGCCGGCGGATATTTTTCCGCCCAGGGGGGATGAAAAAGCACCGTACCCATGCCAGGGCGTTTTTTCCCATCCCGGAAAAATACCCCCAAAAAAACTATAGGAAGCGTTCAGGGTAAAGCCCCGCTGCCGCAGTACGGATGAAAGAATACCGGCATCCGCAATTTCGGCGCCATCGATACCCCTTGCGTCGCCGTCCTCCGTAGGGGGCGGCTCATCAACTTCGGATGGCGGCGCGGGGGGTATCGATGGCGGCGCAGGGGAAATCAATACCGGCTCATCAAAAAGGGAATCAATGTCCCACTCTGAAAAATCCGCATCCTGCGCCCCAAGTGAAAAAAAGGCCGGCAGAAACAGGCATGCCAAAGAAAGGCCGCGCCGCCATCCGTACCACAGGCACCGCCATCCATGCCATTGGCGCATCTTCACCGGTTCACCGATTCAAGAAAAGTTTTTGAATAAACAGAATCGGCGACCCGTGCAAACGAAGGCTTATTGATGGTGATCAGGGTCCGCTCATTCACAAACTTACCGTTTATCATGGCCCCCCGCAGGGACTCCTCAAACAGAATCTGCTTGGGGACAAAACGGTTCCCTATCCGGTAATAATCGGGGATGGCAGAGGTCCGCATCAACTGGCCGGAGAGGCTGTAATCTTCGGTCTTCCGCACCAGGCCGTCGTCACTGATCCATATTTTCATCCGGGGATAGGTTACCCCGGTTGTTAAAGATTCCAGCGT